>NZ_JBFAVI010000323.1:0-2489 GCF_040679695.1 Micromonospora sp. NPDC052213 | reverse complement strand
CCCGCCGCCGCCCCCCGCCCCCCCTACGCCCCCTCCCGTGCGGCGGCCACCCCGGTTGTTACCTTTTGACGGGGGTCCCCGCCGCCCGGGGGGGCGCCGGCCCACGACCTCGTCCGGGCGCTGTCCTGAAGTTCGGCGTGCCGGAACTGGTACACCACACCGGCCTGGCGCAGCACCTGCCGCCGCAACTCCTTTCGCAACAGCACCGGGAACCGCACCGGTGGACGTCCGTGCCGCAGCAACACGACCTGGGCGAAGCCCGTCAGCACTGCCGGGCCGAGGCCGGTGATGACGCCATACACCGCCCCAGGGCGGGCAGTGGGTCAGGAGGCTGTGGCGGGCTTCTTGGTGGGGTCGGCCGAGGTGGCGCCGTGGGTGGGGCGGCGGGTCAGGACCTGGGGGCCGGAAGCCGTGATGGCGACTGTGTGTTCGGAGTGGGCGGTGCGGGAGCCGTCGGCGGAGCGGATCGTCCAGCCGTCCCTGTCGAACTTGATTTTGTCGGTGGAACGGCAGAACCAGGGCTCGATGGCGATGGTGAGACCGGGGGCGAGTTTCAAGCCGCGGCGGGCGCGGCCGTTGTTGGGGACGTGCGGGGCCTCGTGCATGGTGCGGCCGATGCCGTGGCCGCCGAACTCGGCGTTGACGCCGTAGCCGTAGGAGCGGGCGACCTCGCCGATCGCGGCGGAGATGTCGCCGAGGCGACCGCCGGGCTGGGCGGCGGCGATGCCGGCCTCCAGCGCGACCTCGGTGGCCTCGATCAGCTTCAGGTCGGCCGGGTCCGGGGTGCCGACGACGACGGAGAGCGCGGAGTCGGCGACCCAGCCGTCGATGCCGGCCGCCATGTCGATGCTGAGCAGGTCGCCGTCGCGCAGAACATAGTCGTGCGGCAGGCCGTGCAGCACCGCGTCGTTGACCGACAGGCACAGCACGTTGCGGAACGGGCCGCGGCCGAACGAAGGGGCGTAGTCCCAGTAGCAGGATTCGGCGCCGCGTTCGGAGATCCGGCGGCGGGCGTGGTGTTCGAGGTCTATCAGGTTGACGCCGACGGCGGCGACGTCGCTCAGCTCGGCGAGCAGCTCACCGACGAACTGGCCGGTCACCGCCATCCGGCCGATCTCCTCGGCGGACTTGAGCTCGATCACGACAGCCTCCCCCTCCGGACTCGGTATTTTTATACCGGCATTTTTATACCACGTCAGGTCGGGGTGCTCCGGAGGGATATCCTGCTGGCATGGTTCGCCAACCACTCACCGCCGAACAGATCGCCGCGGGCCAGCGCCTCGGAGCCGCCCTCCGGGCCGCGCGGGCCGGCCGCAGCCTCGTCGAGGTGGCCCTGGCTGCCGGCATCTCCCCCGAGACGCTGCGCAAGATCGAGGCGGGCCGCCTTCCCGCACCGGCGTTCGGCACCGTGGTCTGCCTCAGCCAGGCCCTCGACGTCCCCCTCGGCGACCTGGCCGACGTCTGGCTGGCCGACATGCCCATCCGCCAGGCGTCCTAGAGGCCAGCCGCCCAGATGCTCCAGTAGGAGATCCGTTTCAGGGGCCCCTCGTCCGCGCAGCGATCGTACGCATGTTCGATACCGTGGCGGGGTGGGGTGGCGAACCAGCGGGAGTGGGTCACTCGCAGCGGTCCTCGGCGCCTCGGCCGTACGGCTCACAGCAGTCGGGGCGGTGCCGGTAGACCCGCAGGTCGCGGCCGTGCCGCTGGGCAAACTCGGTCGTGATCTGGTACAGGCAGGCCCGCCACACGACGGTTTCCCCGCCGCCGGGCAGCACCTGGCCGTCACCCGGCCCGCCGCGCAGCAGCACGTCCACCCTTCGACGGTACGTGCCCCGTGAGCGCGCGACGCGGCGTGTGAAACTCTGCCCCCCGAGCGGGCGGCGTTGCGGGCCACGGCCCAGTCTCCCCAACTGACCGCATCGCCCATGGGTCGCCCGCCGGTACCTGCGGCGAGGCTCCACCTGCACGTGGCGCTCGGCCGAGCGTCAGGCGCGCTACGACCGCCCGCTGGGCATTCGTTGTCGCGGATCTGGGCCCGAGGCGGCCCGTGTCTCTCCGACCATGACGTGGGGGTGGGTGGGGATGAGCGGGGCGTGCGGCCGGCGTGGCGGGGACTGGAGGTGACTCCCGCCCGCCCACGGGCCAGGGGCGGAGCGGAACGGTGCTGCGTCGGCCGGTCGCGCCGATGCTCGCGGCGCCGGTCGACGTTGTGCCCGAGGGCCCGGGCCTTGTGCATGAGCCGAAGTGGGGCGGTTCTCCAGAGATTCGAGATGTCCAAAGGGCGAGGCGTCGCCGCGCGCAGTCAACCCGACCATGCCGACCCTCGCGTCTTGACCGGTACCCCGTGGGTTGCTACCGACCGCTCTGCGACACCGGTGCGGTATCCGCTTCCGTCGATGACAGGACGTTCGAGCTGGCGTGTGCTGGATCGCTGCAATGTCAGCCTCGGGACTCGCGCAGGATCTGCCACTGCCTCCAGGCGAGCTCGG
>NZ_JBFAVI010000322.1:0-2520 GCF_040679695.1 Micromonospora sp. NPDC052213 | reverse complement strand
GTCACCAGTCGGATCGGCTCGGTGACACCCTCACTCGATTCGACCGGCGTGTGCTGGCGGCGCCGGCCCATCTCGGTCGGGGCGTACCGGGAAAGCCCCGATGCCGTACGCGACGCCGCGCTGGCCGCCCTGCCGTCGCCCGCGCCCCGGGCCGTGCTCAACGCCACCGGGGTGGTGCTGCACACCAACCTGGGCCGGGCCGCACTGTCGCCCGCCGCCGTCGCGGCGGTCACCGCCGCCGCCGGACACACCGACGTCGAGCTGGACCTGCGTACCGGCCGGCGGGCCCGGCGCGGCCGCGACGCCCTCGACGCCCTCGCCGCCGCGGTGCCCGCCGCCGGCGCGGTGCACGTGGTCAACAACGGCGCCGCCGCGCTGGTGCTCGCCGCCACCGCGCTCGCCGCCGACGCCGAGATCGTGGTCAGCCGGGGCGAGCTGGTGGAGATCGGCGACGGGTTCCGCCTGCCCGAGCTGCTGGAGAGCACCGGCGCGCGGCTGCGCGAGGTGGGCACCACCAACCGCACCACGCTCGACGACTACGCCGCGGCGCTCGGTCCGCGTACCGGCTTCGTGCTGAAGGTGCACCCGTCGAACTTCCAGGTCACCGGCTTCACCTCGGCGGTGCCGGTGCGGCGGCTGGCCTCCCTCGGCGTGCCGGTGGTCGCGGACATCGGCTCGGGGCTGCTCGCCCCCGACCCGCTGCTGCCCGACGAGCCCGACGCGGCCGGCACCCTGCGGGCCGGGGCGGCCCTGGTCACCGCCAGCGGCGACAAGCTGCTCGGCGGGCCGCAGGCGGGGCTGCTGCTCGGCGCCGCCGACCTGGTCGAACGGCTGCGCCGGCACCCCCTCGCCCGGGCGCTGCGGGTGGACAAGCTGACCCTGGCCGCGCTCGCGGCCACCCTCGCCGACCCGGTCACGCCCACGCGGGCCGCGTTGCACGCCGACCCCGGCGTGCTGCGGGAGCGTACCGAGCGGCTGCGGGACGCCCTCGCGGCCGACGGGTGCAAGGCGGAGGTGGTGCCGGCCGGCGCGGTCGTCGGCGGTGGCGGCGCCCCGGGCGTGGCGCTGGACTCGTGGGCGCTGAGCCTGCCCGAGCGGTACGCGGAGCCGCTGCGCGTGGGCGACCCGCCCGTGCTTGGCCGGGTCGTCCGCGGGCGGCTGCTGCTGGACCTGCGCTGCGTGCCCGCCGACGCCGACGTCGCCGTCCGCGCCGCCGTGCTGCGCGTGTCGGGGGACGGCTGAACGTGTTCGTGGTGGCCACCGCCGGGCACGTCGACCACGGCAAGTCGACCCTGGTCCGGGCGCTGACGGGGATGGAACCCGACCGGTGGGCGGAGGAGCGCCGCCGGGGCATGACCATCGACCTCGGCTTCGCCTGGAGCACGCTGCCGTCCGGTGGGACGGTCGCGTTCGTCGACGTGCCGGGGCACGAGCGTTTCGTGCCGAACATGCTCGCCGGCGTCGGCCCGGTGCCCGCCGCGCTGGTCGTGGTCGCCGCCGACGAGGGCTGGATGCCGCAGTCGGCCGAGCACCTGGCCGCGCTGCACGCGCTCGGGGTGTCGTACGGATTGCTGGTGGTGACCCGCGCGGACCTGGCGGACCCGGGGCCGGCGGCGGCCCGGGCCCGGGCCGAGCTGGCGGCCACCTCCCTCGGCGCGGTGGACACGGTGGCGGTCAGCGCGGTGACCGGCGCCGGCCTGCCGGAGCTGCGCGTGGCCCTGGACCGGCTCGCGGCCCGGCTGCCCGCCCCGGCGGCGGACGCCCCGGTGCGGTTGTGGGTGGACCGCGCGTTCACCGTGCGCGGCGCCGGCACGGTGGTCACCGGCACGCTCGGCGCCGGCCGGCTGCGGGTGGGCGACGAGCTGGAACTCGCCGCCACCGGCGAGCCGGTGCGGGTGCGTGGCCTGCACCGCCTCGGCGAGGCCCGGTCGGAGGTCACCGCGGTCGCCCGGGTGGCGGTCAACCTGCGCGGTACGCCCCGGGGCCGGGTCGGCCGCGGCGACGCCCTGCTCACCCCGGGCCGGTTCCACCGCACCGACCTGCTGGACGTCCGGCTGGCCGGCGACCCCGCGGCGGAGCTGCCCGCCACCCTGACCCTGCACGTCGGCGCGGCGGCGGTGCCCGCCCGGGTGCGACCGCTGGGCGCGGACACCGTCCGGCTGCGGCTGGCCCGGCCGCTGCCGCTGCTGGTCGGCGACCGGGCGCTGCTGCGCGACCCGGGCCGGCACCACGTGGCCGGCGGCGTGACCGTGCTGGACGTCGCGCCGCCGCCGCTGACCCGCCGGGGCGCGGCGGCTGTCCGCGCGGCCGTGCTGGCGACCGTGGACGGCCGGCCCGACCTGGCCGGCGAGCTGCGCCGTCGGGGCCTGGCCCGCGCCGCCGACCTGGTCCGCACCGGCGTCGAGGTGACCGGGCGGCCCGTCGTCGGGGACTGGCTGGCCGACCCGGAGCACTGGCGGCGGCTCGGCACCCGGCTGGGCGGGGAGGTGGCCCGGCACGCCCGGGAGCACCCGCTGGAGC
>NZ_JBFAVI010000321.1:0-2597 GCF_040679695.1 Micromonospora sp. NPDC052213 | reverse complement strand
GGGTGGGGGGCCCCCCCCCCCCCCCCCCACCCGCCCCGCCCCCCCCCCCCCGCGGGGGGGCCGCCCCCCCCCGCCCCGGGGGGGGCCCCCCCCGCTTCGGGTCAGGCCAGCGGCAGGTAGACCCGGCCGCCCGAGGAGACGAACTCCTCCGACTTGTCCTTCATGCCGCGCGCCGCGTACTCCTTGAGCTCCTGGGTGATCTTCATGGAGCAGAACTTCGGTCCGCACATCGAGCAGAAGTGGGCTGTCTTCGCCGGCTCGGCGGGCAGGGTCGCGTCGTGGTACGACCGCGCGGTCTCCGGGTCCAGCGAGAGGTTGAACTGGTCCTCCCACCGGAACTCGAACCGCGCCCTGGAGAGCGCGTCGTCCCACGCCTGCGCGCCGGGGTGCCCCTTGGCCAGGTCGGCCGCGTGCGCCGCGATCTTGTACGCGATCACGCCGGCCTTCACGTCGTCCCGGTCCGGAAGCCCGAGGTGCTCCTTCGGGGTCACGTAGCAGAGCATCGCGGTTCCGAACATGCCGATCATGGCGGCGCCGATCGCCGAGGTGATGTGGTCGTACGCCGGGGCGATGTCCGTGGTCAGCGGGCCGAGCGTGTAGAACGGCGCCTCGTGGCACCACTCCTGCTGGAGGTCCACGTTCTCCTTGATCTTGTGCATGGGCACGTGTCCCGGGCCCTCGATCATCACCTGGACGTCGTGCTCCCAGGCCACCTTCGTCAGCTCGCCCAGGGTGCGCAGCTCGGCGAACTGCGCCTCGTCGTTGGCGTCCGCGATCGAGCCGGGGCGCAGCCCGTCGCCGAGCGAGAACGTCACGTCGTAGCGGGCCAGGATCTCGCACAGCTCGGCGAAGTTCGTGTAGAGGAAGTTCTCCTCGTGGTGCGCCAGGCACCAGGCCGCCATGATCGAGCCGCCCCGCGACACGATCCCGGTGACCCGGTCCACGGCCAGCGGCACGTACGGCAGCAGCACCCCCGCGTGCACCGTCATGTAGTCGACGCCCTGCTCGGCCTGCTCGACGACGGTCTCCCGGAACACCTCCCAGCTCAGCTTCACCGGGTCGCCGCCGACCTTCTCCAGCGCCTGGTAGATCGGCACGGTGCCGATCGACACCGGCGAGTTCCGCACGATCGCCTCCCGGGTCTCGTGGATCCGCTTGCCCGTCGACAGGTCCATCACCGTGTCCGCGCCCCACCGGGTCGCCCAGGTCAGCTTCTCCACCTCCTCCGCGACCGAGGAGGTGACCGCCGAGGTGCCGATGTTGGCGTTCACCTTGACCAGGAACGCCTTGCCGATGATCGCCGGCTCGCACTCGGGGTGGTTGACGTTGAGCGGCAGCACCGCCCGCCCGGCGGCGATCTCGTCCCGGACGAACTCCGGCGCCATGCCCTCCCGGATCGCCACGAACTCCATCTCCGGCGTGACGACCCCCGCCCGGGCGTACGCGAGCTGCGTCGGGCGCCTCCCGTGCGCCCCGGCCAGCGGCGTGCCCGCGCCGCGCACCGGGGCCACGTCCCCGCGCTCGGCGATCCACGGCCCGCGCAGTGGCGGCAGCCCGACCTCCGGGTCGGACCCGGGCCCGGAGGTGTCGTAGAGCCGGACCGGCGCGTTGTCGCCGGTCAGCTCCACCTCGGCGAAGGGCACCCGGACATCCGGCCGGGACCCCTCCACGTGGACCTTGCGACGTGCCTGCATGACTGCCTCCCCTGTGCTCATGCGGACCACCCGAAGTGGTCCAGCGGGCCGCGTCCCGCGCCCAACTCCCAGTCCCGCCCGCCGGTCAGCGCGCGGAAGACGTACTCCTTGGCGGCGGCGACCGCCGTCGGCACCGGGTCGCCCAGCGCCAGCCGGACAGCGACCGCCGCCGAGAACGAGCACCCCGTGCCGTGGTTGTGCCGGGTGGCGACCCGGGGCGCGCGGAGCAGCGTGGTGACCCCGTCGCCGTGCAGCACGTCGACCGCCTCGCCGTCGCGGTCCACGTCGCCGCCGGTCACCACCACGTGCTCCGGCCCGCCGACGGCCAGCGCCTCGGCGGCGGCCACCATCTCCTCGGCCGTGGCCACCGGGCGTCCGAGGAGGACCGCCGCCTCCGCGCAGTTCGGCGTCGCCACCCGGGCGTACGGCAGCAGCCGCTCGACTGCGGCGACCGCGCCCAGCCGGTGCCCGCTGGTGGCGACGAGCACCGGGTCGACGACGAGGTTCGGCAGCCGACCGTCCCGGGCGGCGCCGGCGACCGCGTCGGCGATGGCCGGGGTGGCCAGCATGCCCGTCTTGACGGCCCGCACGGCGAAGTCGGCGAGCACGCTGTCGAGTTGCTCGGTGACCGTGCGCGGCGGCAGCGGCAGGACGGCGTCGACGCCCCTCGTGTTCTGCGCGGTGACCGCGGTGATCACGCTGGTGCCGTACGCGCCGAGGGCGGCGAAGACCTTGAGGTCGGCCTGGATGCCCGCGCCGCCGCCGGAGTCCGAGCCGGCGATGGTGAGCACGGTGGTGGGCGTCATCGGCCCCCCAGGGTGGTTCTGGTCGGGGGCTGCGGCGTGGTGGCGCCTGGGGGCTGCGGCCGACCGCGCCCACTCCGGGCGGTCAGGCTTGATCCCT
>NZ_JBFAVI010000320.1:0-2609 GCF_040679695.1 Micromonospora sp. NPDC052213 | reverse complement strand
TCACGACCTGCGACGCCGGCCGACCGTCGGCGAGCGCGTCCAACGCCGCGGTCAACTCGTCCCGACCGGAGGCGAAGACCACCGCCCGGTGGTCGTGGGACGCCCGGGTGGCGATCAGCGACCAGCCGACGTCGCCGAGCGCGGCGTCCGGCACCTCCTCCAGGTGGTCCCGCAGCTCCCGGGCGCGGTCGGCGAGGGCGTCGGCGGTACGCCCGGAGAGCACCCAGGGCAGCTCGCCGGCCGGCCCGTCGGTCTCCGGCGCGGGCTCCTCGTCGGGGGCCTGTTCGAGGATCGTGTGCACGTTGGTGCCGCTGATCCCGAACGAGGACACCCCGGCGCGGCGTACGCCGTCGACCGGCTCCCAGGGCTGGGCCTCGGTGAGCAGTTCGACGCTGCCGGCCGACCAGTCGACGTGCGGGGTGGGCTCGTCGACGTGCAGGGTGGGCGGCAGCACGCCGTGCCGCATCGCGAGGACCATCTTGATGATCCCGGCGACACCGGCAGCGGCCTGGGTGTGGCCGATGTTCGACTTGATGGAGCCGAGCCACAGTGGCCGGTCGGCGGGCCGGTCCTGCCCGTACGTGGCGAGCAGCGCCTGCGCCTCGATCGGGTCGCCGAGGGTGGTGCCCGTACCGTGCGCCTCGACGGCGTCGACCTGGACGGGGGTGAGCCGCGCGTTGGCGAGGGCCTGTCGGATGACCCGCTGCTGGGCGGGCCCGTTGGGGGCGGTGAGCCCGTTGGAGGCCCCGTCCTGGTTGACGGCGCTGCCACGGACGATCGCGAGGACCGGGTTGCCGTCGCGGCGGGCGTCGGAGAGCCGCTGGAGCACCAGCAGGCCGACGCCCTCGCCCCAGCCGGTGCCGTCGGCGGCCCCGGCGAACGGCTTGCACCGGCCGTCGGCGGCGAGGCCGCGCTGCCGGGAGAAGCCGACGAAGATGCCGGGGGTGGCCATGACGGTGGCGCCGCCGGCGAGGGCGAGGTCGCACTCCCCCGCCTGCAGGGCCTGGGCGGCGAGGTGCAGCGCGACCAGGGACGACGAGCAGGCCGTGTCGACGGTGACGGCCGGGCCGTGCAGCCCGAACGTGTACGCCAGCCGCCCGGCGAGGACGCTGGCGGAGACGCCGGTGGCGAGGTAGTTCTCGTCGACGTCCCCGGCGGCCATCAGCAGGGAGCCGTAGTCCTGCCCGTTGGTGCCGACGTACACGCCGGTGCGGCTGCCGCGCAGCGCGGTCGGGTTGATCCGGGCCCGTTCGAACGCCTCCCAGGTGGTTTCCAGCAGCAGCCGTTGCTGCGGGTCCATGGCCACGGCCTCGCGGGGGCTGATGCCGAAGAACGCGGGGTCGAACTCGCCGGCCCCGGCGACGAAGCCGCCCTCGCGGACGTAGCTGGTGCCGAGGTGCTCGGGGTCGGGGTGGTACAGCTCGGCGAGGTTCCAGCCGCGCTCGCCGGGCATCAGGGTCATCGCGTCGGTGCCGGCGGCGACGAGGTCCCACAGTTGCTCGGGCGACGACACGCCGCCGGGGAAGCGGCAGCTCATCGCGACGATGGCGATGGGTTCCCGGTGCAGGCCGGCGCCGTCGGCGACCACCTCGCCGGGGGCGTGGCCGGCGGTCAGGCCGTGCAGGTGGGCGGCCAGCTCGGCGACGGTGGGGTGGTCGAAGACGAGGGTGGCGGGCAGGGTCATGCCCGTCTCGGCGGTCAGCCGGTTGCGCAGCTCGACGGCGGTGAGCGAGTCGAAGCCGAGGTCGCGGAACGCGCGGTCGGGCAGCGGCTGGCCGGCCGGGTAGCCGAGCACCGCCGCGGCCTGGGTGCGGACCAGCTCGGTGAGCTGGGGCAGGGACCGACCGACGACGACGGCGCGGACGGGCCCGACGGGTCCGGTGGGCACCCCGGGCAGGGCGGCGATCAGCGGGGTCGGACCGCCCCATGCGGCGGCGAGGCGTCCCCAGTCGACGTCGGCGACGGTGACGGCCGGGTCGCCGGCGTTGACCAGCCGGCCGAGCGCGGTGACCGCCTCGGCGGCGGGCAGCGGGTTGATGCCGCCCCGGGCGAGCCGGGCGGTCAGCGCGGCGGTGGCCGCCGCCATGCCGTCCTCGGCCCAGGCTCCCCAGCCGACGGATGTGGCGGGCAGCCCCTGGCCGCGCCGCCACGCCGCGAACGCGTCGAGGTACGCGTTGGCCGCCGCGTAGTTGCCCTGCCCGGCGCTGCCGACGACGCCGGCGAGGGAGGAGAAGAGCACGAACGCCTCGAGGTCCCGGCCGGCGGTGGCGTCGTGGAGCACCCGCGCGGCGCGGACCTTGCCGTCGAGGACGGTCTGCATCCGGGCCAGGTCGAGGCCGTCGAGGATGCCGTCGTCGACCACCCCGGCGGTGTGCACGACGGCGGTCAGCGCGGGCAGGCCGGCGACGAGGGCGGTGACGGCGTCGGCGTCTGTGACGTCGCAGGCCACCACCCGGGCGGCGCCCAGCTCCGCGACCAGGTCGGCCGCGCCGGGGGCGTCCGGGCCGCGGCGGGAGGCGAGCACACCGCCGGGGTGGTCGACGACGGCATCCTCGACGGCCTCGACCTGGCCCGGATGCAGACCGTCCTCGACGGCAAGGTCCGCGCCG
>NZ_JBFAVI010000319.1:0-2619 GCF_040679695.1 Micromonospora sp. NPDC052213 | reverse complement strand
CCACCACCGTCGTTGTTCACCGCCGAACCCCGCACCACCGCATGCACCACATCCCCCGCCGCCACCGCATCCACCAACCGCCGCAACACCACGACGGCCAGTCCGCTGCCGTTGACGGTGCCGGCAGCGGCCCGGTCAAAGGCCCGGCAGTGCCCGTCCGGGGAGAGGGCCATGCCGTCCTGGTGGCGGTACCCCTCCGCCTCCTCGGCCCGGACGCCGACGCCGCCGGCCAGCGCCATGTCGCACTCCCCCGCGAGCAGCGCCTGGCACGCCTGGTGGATCGCGACCAGCGAGGTCGAGCACGCCGACTGGATCGTCATCGCGGGGCCGCGGAGGTCGAACTTGTACGCCACGCGGGTGGCCAGGAAGTCCTTCTCGTTCGCCATGAGCGCGCTCATGTCGGAGATCAGCGTCGGGTCAGCCGCGACCGCCCGGAGCAGATAGGAATTGACGGAGCTGCCCGCGTAGACGCCGATGCGGCCCGGGAAACGCGCCGGGTCGTACGCCGCGTCCTCCAACGCCTCCCACGCGCACTCCAGGAACAACCGGTGCTGCGGATCCGTCATCTCCGCCTCGTGCGCGCTGAAGCCGAAGAACTCCGCGTCGAACAACTCCACACCGTCCAACCGCGCCTTCGCCGGCACATAGGACGGATGCGAGTACACCGACTCCGGCACCCCCGCCGCCGCCAACTCCTCCGGCGAGAAGAACGTCACCGACTCCACCCCGGCACACAGGTTCCGCCAGAACTCCGCGACACTCGACGCTCCCGGGAAACGACCCGCCATCCCGACCACCGCCAGGGCGTTGTCGAACTGGTCGTCGAGGTGCGCAGGCAGCTCGGTCATCGGTCCGTCCCTTCCGCGAGGCGGCGCTGTTCGTGCGCCTGTCGACGACGTGCCAGGGCGCCACCGCGCACCGCCGCCCGGCGGAGCTGCGCGCGGCTGGCCGG
This sequence comes from Micromonospora sp. NPDC052213, assembly GCF_040679695.1. NCBI lineage: Bacteria > Bacillati > Actinomycetota > Actinomycetes > Micromonosporales > Micromonosporaceae > Micromonospora > Micromonospora sp. NPDC052213. The sequence continues at coordinate 1,667 of NZ_JBFAVI010000319.1, read as the reverse complement.
CGACCCCGGGTCCTGCTCCCCGTCTGCCGGTTCCGGCGTGGCGCGGATCCGGTCCAGGTGGGCCGCGAGCGCGGCCACGGTCGGGAACTGGAACAGGTCGACCACGTTCAGCTCGACGCCGAGCCGCTCGGCGAGCTGCTGACGGGCGCGCAGGGCGAGGAACGAGTGGCCCCCGAGGTCGAAGAAGTTGTCGGTGCGGCCCAACGGCGGTACGTCGAGCACGAGGGCCCACACCTCCGCGACCGCGCGCTCGGTGGCGCCGATCGGCGGCTCCGCCGTGGCCTCCTGGCGCAGCGGTCGACCGTCCCGCCAGGACAGCCGGTCCCGGTCGAGCTTGCCGTTGGTGGTCACGGGCAGGGCGTCCACCGCGGCGAGGACCGCCGGCACCATGTAGCCGGGCAGGTGCCGCCGGGCCACGGCCCGCACCTCCTCGTACGTCGGCGCCGGCCCGTCCTCGAGGACGAGCAGGGCGGCGAGGTCGCGACGGTCCGGGTTGTCGCCGCGGACCACGACGGCGGCCTCCCGGACGGCGGGGTGGGTCACCAGCACCGCCTCGATCTCGCTCGGCTCGACCCGGAAGCCGCGCACCTTGAGCTGGCTGTCGAGCCGCCCGAGGAAGTCCAGCCGACCGTCGGGCAGCCAGCGGACGAGGTCGCCGGTGCGGTACATCCGGGCACCGGGCGTGGCCCCGAAGGGGTCCGGGACGAAGCGCTCCGCGGTGCGGCGGGGGTCCCGCAGGTAGCCCCGGACCACCTGGAGCCCGCCGAGGCACAGTTCCCCGGGCACGCCGACCGGCACCGGTCGCCCGGCCCCGTCCAGCACGTAGGTGGTGACGTTGGCGATGGCGCGGCCGATCGGCGGTGCGTGCACCACCGGGCCGTCCTGCGGGGGCACCGGGTCGGCCGTGGCCACCACGGTGTTCTCCGTCGGGCCGTAGTGGTTGACCAGCCGGGCGCGCAGCGCGGGCGGGGGCGTACGGGTCAGCGCGTCGCCCCCGGTGAGCAGCAGCCGCAGCGCCGAGCCGGTCACGGCCTCCTCCGCGAGCACCGCCTCGGCGACCGTGGTGGGCAGGAAGGTCACGGTGATCGCCTCGTCGACCAGCCAGCGCGCCAGCCGGTCCGGTGCGACCCGGACCGGCTCGGGCGGCACGTGCAGCGACGCGCCACCGGCCAGCGCCGCCCACAGTTCCCAGGTGCAGGCGTCGAAGCCGGGGCTGGCGACGAGGGTGGCCCGGTCCTGCGGCCCGACCCGGTAGGCGTCGAGGTGCCAGTGCACCAGGTTGGCCAGGCCGCCGTGGGTGACCTCGACGCCCTTGGGGCGCCCGCTGGAGCCGGAGGTGTAGATGACGTACGCGATCTCCCGTGGGTCCGGCTCCGCGGGCGCGGCCACCCCGCCGGCCCCGGCGGCAGCGGCGGCGTCGGCGGAGACAGCGGTGGCGGCGGCGACGTCGAGCACCGCCGTCCGCGCCGCCGCGAACCTGCCGGTCAGGTCCTCGCTGGTCAGCACCGCGCAGGCCAGGCTGTCGGCCAGCGTGAAGGCGAGCCGGTCCGGCGGGTAGCCGGGGTCGAGCGGCACGTACGCCGCGCCCGCCTTGAGCACGGCGAGGAACGCGGTCACCAGCTCCGCTCCCCGGTCCAGGCAGACGGCCACCGGCCGGCCGGGCCCCG
>NZ_JBFAVI010000318.1:0-2621 GCF_040679695.1 Micromonospora sp. NPDC052213 | reverse complement strand
CCGCCGTCATGTCGAGCACGAGACGGATCTACGCCGGCGCCGCCCTCACCGTTGCGGCGCTGGTGGCCGTCCTCGCCCTCGCCGGCAGGATCGACCGCGCCCGCGCCGGAGCCGCCGGGCACGCGGCGCGCGCGGGGAGCGGAACCGCCCCGTCCCGTCGTGGATGCGGAGGGCGCCGGGTGGACGAGGCGACGTTCGCGGCGCCGCTGTGGGCCTGGGCGGCGGTGGGCGCGGTCATCGCCGTCATGCTGGCCGTGGACCTGCTCTCCCACCGCGACAACCACGTGATCGAGCTGCGCGAGGCGCTGGTGTGGAGCGGCGTCTGGATCACCGCCGGACTCACCTTCGGCCTGGTGGTCTGGCTCTGGCGGGGCGGCGATCCGGCCGTGGCGTACTTCTCCGGCTACCTGCTGGAGAAGGCGCTCTCGGTCGACAACGTCTTCGTCTTCGCGCTGCTGTTCGGCTACTTCCGGGTGCCCGCCGGTTACCAGCACAAGGTGCTCTTCTGGGGGGTCGTCGGGGCCCTCGCGTTCCGGCTGGCCTTCATCTTCGCCGGTGCCGCGCTGCTGGAGCGGCTGGCCTGGGCCGGGATCGCGCTCGGCGCCTTCCTGGTCTGGACCGGGTGGCGGCTCGCGGTGCGCGGGGAGCCGGACGTCGAACCGGACCGCAACGTCGCGGTCCGGTTGTTCCGGCGGCTGGTGCCCACCGAGCCGCGCTACCACGGCGGCCGGTTCACCGTCCGGGTCGACGGCCGGCGCAGCGCCACCGTGCTGCTGGTCGCCCTGATCGCGATCGAGGCCACCGACGTGGTCTTCGCGATCGACTCGGTGGCGGCGATCCTGGCCATCACCACCGACACGTTCCTGGTCTGGACGGCGACGGCGTTCGCCGTGCTCGGGCTGCGCAGTCTCTACTTCTGCCTGGCCGGGCTGCTGCGGCACTTCAGCTACCTGCGGTACGGGCTGGCCGTCCTGCTGGCCTTCGCCGGGGCGAAGCTGATCCTGGCCGAGACGCCGGTGGGGAAGCTGCCGGTCTGGCTCACCCTCGCCGTGGTGGTGCTGACCCTGTCGGTCGCGATCGGCTGGAGCGTGCTCGCCGCCCGTCGGGAGCGCCGGCACGCGGGCTCCTGACCCGACCGACGTGTCGACCGGCCGGGCGACGCGCCCGGGCGGTCAGCCCGGCCGGACGACCGGGTCGGCGAGCTGGGCGGAGAGCAGGGCGGGGGCCGCGGCCAGGGACGGGCCGTACCAGGTCAGGTGCCGCCCGGAGAGCAGCGCGCACGGGACGCCGGGAAACGCCTCCGGCCCGTCGTCGGCGGTGAACGAGTACGGCTCGTCCGGCAGCACCACCAGCTCCGGCTCGCGGGCGCGCAGCTCGTCGAGGCTCGGTCGCGGATAACGTTCGGCGTCGTCGGCGTACAGGTTGGTGACGCCGAGTCGGCGCAGCACGTCCCCGGCGAACGTGTCGGCGCCCAGCACCACCCACGGGCGACGCCAGACCGGCACCACCGCCCGGCGGGGCGGCCCGACCGCCGGCGGGGCGCCCCACGCCCGGCGGGCCGCCACCAGCCACTCCGGCTCCGCCGGCGCGCCCAGCTCGCGGAGCAGGTCGCCCAGCTCGGTCAGCGCCTCGTCGACGGTCCGCGGGTAGGTGACCCGCACCGGCACGCCGGCCGCGGCCAGGGCCTCGGCGTCGACGCGGCGGTTCTCCTCGACGTTGAGCAGGACCACGTCCGGCCGTAGCGCGAGCACCCGGTCCAGGTCGGGGTACTTGCTGCCACCGACCCGCGCCACGTCCAGCCCCGCCGGGTGGGTGCACCAGTCGGTGGCCCCGACCAGCAGGTGGGGCAGGGTCAGCGCCACCGCCTCGGTCAGCGACGGCACCAGCGACACGACCCGCACCGCGCACCCCCTGTCGACAACCGGTCCCGCTCGATCATGCCCCGGCGCCGGCGGAAAGCCACTCCTGCCGGGTCAGCGCGTACTCGACCTCGCCGTGCTCCGCCCCGTCGATCATCTCCGGCCAGTCCCCGACGTACGTGCGCACGAAGCGCAGCCCGGACTTCTCCATCACCCGGCGGGAGGCCGTGTTGACGGTCATCGTGTTCGCGGTGACCCGTTCCACGCCCAGCTCGGTGAAGCCCTTGTCGACCAGCGCCCGGCAGCCCTCGGTGGCGAGGCCGCCGCCCCAGGCCGCCCGGCGCAGGCGGTAGCCCAGCTCCACCTCGCGGGCGTCGCCGTCGCGTGTCGGGCGGAACTCGAACCAGCCCAGGAACTCGCCCGACCCCCGGCCCAGCGCCGCCCACCAGCCCAGCCCCGGCGGCCGCCGGTAGTGGGCGAGGATCCGGGGCAGGGTCCGCTCCCGGACCACCTCCGGCGGGGTGGGACGCCCGCCGGTGAGGTACCGCGTCACCTCGGGGTCGCCGTCCAGCTCGACGAGGAGTTCCGCGTCGTCGGGGGTGAACTCGCGCAGCACCAGCCGGTCGGTGCTCAGGAAGGGCGTCACCGGCCCATCCCACCGGCCCGGCCCCGGCCGGCTCAACCGAATTCCCCGCCCGGGCCGCCCCCGCCGCACCACCCGGGCTCCGGCCATGATCGACGGCCTAGACTCGCCCCGGGCCG
>NZ_JBFAVI010000317.1:0-2644 GCF_040679695.1 Micromonospora sp. NPDC052213 | reverse complement strand
CCGCGGCCCCCACCCTCGACCCCGCCCCGACGCCCCGGCGCCGCCCCCCCCCCCGGACCGGCCCCCCGCCGATCGGACGGCCGGTCGCCGGCGCCCGGCTGGCCCTGGCCCCGACCGGCCCCGGGGACGGCGACGAGCAGGGTGAGCTGGTCGTCGCCGGGCCGGTGCTGGCCCGTGGCTACCGGTCCGCGCCCGCCGAGACCGCCGCCGCCTTCGGCGTCGCCGACGGGGAGCGGCGCTACCGCACCGGGGACGTCTGCCGGCGCGACCGCGACGGCGAGCTGCACTTCGTCGGCCGCGGCGACGGCCAGGTCAAGATCCGCGGCCACCGGATCGAGCTGCGGGAGGTGGAGTTCGCCCTGCTCGCGATGCCAGGGGTCGGCCAGGCCGCGGCCGGCACGCTCGACCGGGACGGGCAGACGTTGCTGGTGGCCTGGGTGGTCGGCGCGGTCGACGCCGACGGCGTGCGGGACTGGCTGCGTTCCCGGCTGCCCGCCGCGATGGTGCCGCATCTCGTGGAGCGGTGCGACGCCCTGCCGCTCACCACCAACGGCAAGCTCGACCGGGCCGCGCTGCGCGCCGGCACCGCCCGGCGGCTGGCCGGCGAGCGCGGGGACGGCCGGGACGCGCCGGGGGACCGGCCGACCGAGGCCGGGACGGCGGTCGCCGAGGCGTGGCGGGCCGTGCTGGGCGCCCCGCCCCGCCCCGACGACGACTTCTTCACCGTCGGCGGCGACTCGCTGCTCGCGGTGCGGCTGAGCGCCCTGGTCCGGCAGGGCCTGCGGGTCGACGTGCGCGCCACGCTGCTCTACGAGCACCGGCGCTTCGCCGACTACCTCGCCGCCGTCGAGGCGCTGCGCGCCGCCGGGCCGGTCGCGCCGGACGGGGTCGGGGCGGCCCGGTGACCGGCACCCTGCTCAGCCGCCTGCTCGCCGCCGCCGACCGGTGGCCGGACGCGGTCGCCGTGCACGCCGAGGACGCCGTCGTCACCTGGGCCGGCCTGCGCGACCTGGCCGGCCGCTACGCCGCCGGCTACGCCGCGCGCGGTGTCGGCCCCGGCGACCGGGTCGGGGTGCTGCTGGAGCCCGGCGCGCACGCCGTCGCCGCCGCCGTCGGCGCGTTCGCGGTGCGGGCGGCGTACGTGCCCCTGGACCCGCGTCAACCGCCGGCCCGCGTCGCCGCGCTGCTCGACGCCGCCGAACCGTCGCTCGTGGTGGCCGAGTCCGCCCCGCCCGGACGGCCCGTCCTCGCGCCGGCCGCCGTCGGGGCCGGGCCGGCCGCGCCCCTCACCGACACCGGCGAGCCGTCCGACGTGGCGTACGTGGTGCACACCTCCGGCTCGACGGGCGCGCCGAAGGCCGTGCAGGTGGAGCACGGCAACCTGCTCAACCTCCTCGCCGACCTCGACGACCGTGCTCCGGTGCCGGACGGGCACACCGGCACGTGGTGGACCCGCCCCTCCTTCGACGTCGCGGTCTGGGAGTGCTTCGCCCCGCTGGCACGGGGCGGTACGGTGCGGGTCGTGCCGGACGGGGCCCGGCACGACGGGGCCGCGCTCGCCGGGTTCCTGGACGCGTCGGGGGCGGGCAGCGCGTACGTGCCGCCGGCGTTCCTGCCCGAGCTGCGGGCGCTGCTGCGCGCCGAGCCGGGGGCGCTGACCGGGCTGCGGCGGCTGCTGGTCGGCGTCGAGCCGATTCCGCGCCCGCTGTTGCAGGACATCGCCCGCAGCCGGCCGGCCCTGACCGTCGTCAACGGGTACGGCCCGGCCGAGGCGACCGTCTGCTGCACCCTGTACGTGGTGCCCCGCGACGGCGCCGTGGCCGGCGAGCGGACCCCGATCGGCACCGCCGTGCGGGGCACCCGGCTGCTGCTGCGCCAACCCGACGGGTCGTGCCGCCCGACGGGGACCGGCGAGGTGGTCGTCGCCGGCGCGGCGGTGGCCCGCGGCTACCTGCGGGACCCGGGCGGGGAACCGGCGTTCGGCGCGGCGGCCGACGGCACGCGCAGCTACCGCACCGGCGACCTGGCGCGCACCCTGCCCGACGGCAACCTGCTCTTCCTCGGCCGCGTCGACCGGCAGGTCAAGCTCCGCGGCTTCCGGATCGAGCCGGCCGAGGTGGAGGCGGTGCTGCGCCGGCTGCCCGGCGTCCGCGACGTGGTGGTGGCGGCCCGGCGGTGGGACGGGCTCGGGGACGTGCTGGTGGCGTACGTGGCGGCGGAGCCGGGGGCCGGGTTGACCGAGCGGGCGGTACGGGACCACGCCCGCGACCGGCTCCCCGGGTACGCCGTGCCGGCGGTGGTGGCCCTGCTGCCCCGCCTGCCGCTCACCCCGCACGGCAAGTACGACCACGACCGGCTCGCCGCGCTGCCCCTGCCCGCCGCCGGGTCCCCGGCCGACTCCGGGGAACCGGTTGACGTGGTCGCCGCAGCGTCCCCGACCGACCCGGGGGAGCCTGCCGACGTGCCCGACCCGGCCGACCCGGTCGGCGTGGTGCTCGACGCCTGGCGGCGGGTGCTGTCGGCCGGGGAAATCCGGGCCGGCGACGCCTTCCTGCCGCTCGGCGGCACCTCGCTCGCCGCGGCCCGGGTGGCCGCCCGGCTGACCGAGCGCACCGGCGTGCGGGTGACCCCCGCCGACGTCCTG
>NZ_JBFAVI010000316.1:0-2706 GCF_040679695.1 Micromonospora sp. NPDC052213 | reverse complement strand
ACGGGCTCGCCGAACCGCTTGCCGCCGTGGACCACCCGGTGCCCGACGGCGGCCACCCGACCCGGCCCGCCTCGGGCCCGACGGCCGCCGCGCGTCACCAGGAGCAGCGCGACGATCAGGTACGGCACGGCGGCCACCGCGAAGGCGACCCCGTTGCCGGCCCCGGTGGCGAGCAGGCCGTACCCGCCGTAGACGGCGATGATCGTCACGTCGGTGGCCATCCCGGCGAGCGAGGTGACCGTGGCCCGGCTGCTGCCGGTGATCCGGGCCTGCAAGCGGGCGTCGGCGAGCACGGTGGCGAGTTGGAAGCCGCAGAACGCGGCCGCGACCAGCACGAACCCGACGGGCCGGGCGAGCAACGCCCCGGCGGCCAGGGCCACGCCGGACACCGCCAGCAGCCCGGCGTACCCGCGGGTGGTCAGCCGTTCCCCCGCCGGGGCGAGCAGGCCGCCGACGCTCACCCCGCCCCAGATGAGCAGGAGCAGCAGCGGCACGGTCGCCCCGGCGACGCCGGTGTCCCGCGCCAGCAGCGGCGTGTACTCCTCGATGGCCCCCCAGACCGCCGCGACCGCCGCGACCAGCAGCACCGCCGCGCGGACGGCCCGGTCGGCGTGCGCCTCGGCGAGCCCGGCGCGCAGGCTCGCCCACCAGCCGAGGTCGTCGTCGCCGTCCTCGTCGTCCGCGTCGCGTCCCGCCGCGGCGGCCCGGCCGGTCCGCACCGGGGGGGCGGTCGCGGCCGGGCCGGCGGTGGTGGCCGCGGCCGGCCCGGCCGTGGAAGCGGCAGCGGCCACCGGGGCGCCGCGCCGCCGGTGTTCGGGGAAACGGGTGGCGACGGCGGCGGCGAGCAGGCAGGCGAGCACGCTGGCCACGCCCACCGCCGGGTAGCCGCCGACGGCGAACACCGGGCCGGCCAGGACGATCGAGGCGAGCACGCCGAGCGTCTCGGCCGTCCTGGCCCGGCCGATGACGCGGGCGTACCGGCCGGCGGCGTCGAGCCGGTCGAGTTCGGTGAAGACCAGCGCCTCCAGCGCACCCGAGGCGAGCGCACCGCCGGCGCCCCACAGCACGAACCCGACGGCGAAGGCCGGGTACGAGGGGACGAGCACCCAGAGCGCGAAGCCGGCGGCGGTGACGAGCGGGGCGAGGGCGAGCAGCCGCCGCCGGGAGACCGCGTCGGCGAAGGCGCCGGAGGGCACCTCCAGCAGGATGCCGCTGGCCGACCAGATCACGAACAGCGAGGAGATCTGCCAGACCGACAGGCCGGTGTCGCTGAACAGCAGCGCGTACAGCGGATAGAGCAGAACGAGTTCACCGAGGAACGCGTACCCATAGAGGGTGGCCGCCAGCCGGCGGACACGCGGGTCGGGCACACGCACAGTGTGGACGGTCATGAAGCCTTCCCGTGGAGACGAAGCGGACACCGGACGTACGGCGTCCGCGGCGGCCCACGGGGGCGACCGTCAGCGGTGCGTCAACATCGCCACGTCATGCCGGCGATGGTAGACGGCGGTGACCGTGACGGCCATGCCTTACCGCGACACGCGTCGGGGTGGGACCCGCGCGGATCCCACCCCGGAACGCGGCGGCGGGGTCAGCGGCGGAACTTCTCCTGACCCATCGGCGGGATGACCATGGTGGCCTCGGCGTCCTGGCCGGTCGGCTGTGCCGGGGCCGTGGCGCCGGTCGAGGTGACCTGGGTGGCGTCCGGGTCGGCGTGGGGCGTGGCCGGGCCGGTGGGGCGCGGCACGACCTGGGTGGCATCGGCGTCCACGGCCGGGCCGGCGGGTTCACCGGCACGGACGACCTGGGTGGCGTCGGCGGCCGGGCCGGTCAGGTGGGTCTCGGTGTCGCGGCGGCCGGCCCGGTAGGCGCGGGCGTGCGTGGCGATCAGGTGCGACTCCTGCTCGGCGCGGGTCAGCCAGGACTCCCAGCGGCTCTGCATCGGACGGACCAGACCGCCGCCGACCCCGACGACGAGGATGCCGCCGACGGTGGCGAGCACGGCGACCAGCACCGGGGTGGTCACGGCGGTGGCCACGCCGATCTGGTTGAGGGCGGCGATGACGCCGAGGCCGAGGATGAACACCGAGGCGACGGTGGCCAGGATGCGGCCGTACGACAGCCCGCCCAGGGCGCCGCTGATGATGTCCTTGACGGCGTTGGCGATCGCGGCGGCGACCACGACGATGACGATCGCGACGAGGGCACGGGGCAGCCAGGCGATCACGCCGGCGATCAGGTCCGAGACGGGGTTCGGGCCCCAGATGCCGAACGCGAGCTGGAGGGTCACCAGCAGCACGCCGTAGTAGGCGAGCTTGGCGACGATGTCGCTGGCGTCGTACCGGGACCGGGCCAGGGCCCGGCGGATCCCGCCGCGCTCCACCGCGCGGTCGAAGCCCACCCGCTCCAGCACCTTGTCGACGATCTTGAGCACGGCCTTGGCGATCAGCCAGCCGACCACCAGGATCGCCACGAAGGCCACGGCCTTGGGCAGGAACAGCAGCACCGAGCGGAGGGCGTCCCCCACCGCGTCGCCGAAGTCGTCTCTCATGGGAATCCTCCACACGGGTGTCCGTCTCGTCGCGCCCGACCTACCCTCGGCGCCGACCGGGGAAACACCGGTCGGCGCCGGGCGGCGGCGCGTCGACGTGACAGCGCCGGGCGGGCGGCGCGCCCCCCCCCCGCCGGTCGACCCCGGGCCGGGCC
>NZ_JBFAVI010000315.1:0-2797 GCF_040679695.1 Micromonospora sp. NPDC052213 | reverse complement strand
AGGGGGGGGGGGGGGGGGGGGCGCCCCCCCCCCCGGGGGGCGCGTGGCCCCCCCCAACGCCCTGGGCGCAGGTGTGGCCCTGGGCTACCTGGCTCGGCGGCCCTGCTCGGTCAGCTTGCCGGGGGGGGCGGGTTCCTTCGCCCTCCCTACACGCCTAACCGTCGGCCGCTGGCTCACGCTGGGGCGTCCTGGTGGGAATGCTCGTGTTTACCGTCCGTGCAGTCCTGCCGTAACCGCTGCAGTTGGCTGGCCATGCGGCCCGTCGCGGGGTGTCCCGGATGCGCGCGGCGGTGGGCGGTGATGGCATCGGCGAGCATCGCGCGAGCGGGGCCGCAATGTCCGAGTTCGCGCAGGACCAGAGCGATGGTGGCCTGGGTGGCGAGGGTTTGGTGCGCGTCAGGGCCGACGGTGGCAGACAGCTGCTCGGCGAGCTGCCGGTAGAGCCGGTACGCGCGTTGGTGGTGCCCTGCCTGCCGGTGCGCGGTGGCGCGGGTAAACGCGGCGGCCAGTGACGGCGGCGCGGCGGGTCCGTGCAGGTGGGTGAGGCTGTGGTGGGCGAAGGTTGCCCAGCGGATCGCCGCCTCGGGGTTGCCGAGCCGAATTCGCAGTTCGGCGAGCAGCAGCGCGGCCTCGGCGCGGTTGGTGTCGGCGGTGGTGGTCGTCGGGTCGACGCCGGTAAGGATGCCGCGCGCAGCGGCATGGGCACGGTGTGGGTCGGTGGCGGCGAGGTCGCGGGCGAGGCGCAGCCGGTTGGCCAGGGCAGTCCCACGGCAGCCGGCGGCGGGGACGGGGTGCCAGGTGATGAGCAGGTCGGTGGGGGCGAGGCCGGCGGTGACGCGGGCGATCACGCGGTGAGCGTGGGCTGCGGCGACATCGACGTGCCGGGGGTGGGTGAGCGCGGGCACGACATGCGGGGCGTAGCGCAACACTGCCTGGCCGATGGTGCGCGTGACGGCCGCGGCGTCCAAGGGGTGGCGTCGGCACGGGGGCGGGCACGTAAAGAGCAGCCCGGCGGGGGTGAAGGCGGCGGTCATGGGTTCCTGGCAGAGCCGGCAGTGCAGCAGCCCGACAGGCAGCAGCACCGGATCGGGGTCGGGTAGTGGCGTTGCGGTGACCACCGCAGGCGGAGTGGCGTCGGCGCGCGCCTCGCTGACCCAATCCTGCAGCAGGCGGCGGTCGATGTCGAGGTCACGGGCGACGGCGCTGATGGGGCCCCGGCGTCCGCCTGCGCGGGCTTGTTCGACTTTGTGCACCGCGTCGGCGATGAAGTCGGTCGTGTACTTGCGAGGGAAGGCCATCGGCTGGTTGTTCCTCGGGCAGGGGTCGGTCAGCAGCCGTGGGCGCAAGGCACGCGCCAGCTGCAGGGTCAGCGGCTGTGGCGGTCAAACGTTCGGGCCTGTCGCAGCGGAGCGTCAGGGGGGCGGGCGTGGTGGTCCAGCGGCAGGTCGTCGTGGCCGGAGATGGTGTGGCAGCGCACGGTGTAGCAGGTCGGGGGCGAGGCCGGTGAGCGCGGCTCGGGTTCGGGGGTCGAGGACGTGACGCGGGTGCTCGAGGGTGCTAGGAGCCCAGGTCCACGTGTTCGCGGCTGCAAGGCGCGAGGTGTGCCCGGGTGAGGCGGCGGTGATGATGGCGCGGTTGCAGTGGCCGTGGGTGCCGACGAGAGCCCAGAGGAGGGCGTAAGCGCGTTCCTCGGTGCCGAGGGCGTCGAGCACGTTAAGCATGTCGAGGTCGTTCCACGCGGGCGGTTGGTGGTGGCCGCTGTTGTCGGTTGCGGCACCCGGTAACCAGGGCGAGGGGATGGGTGGGGCAGGCATCGAGGTGCGCGGCGGCAGTAAGAGTGGCGGTGACGGTGTGCCGGTGGTGGGGCCCGTTGCGCAGGCTGGTGGCCTTCAGGTCGGCGAGCGCGACTTGGGTGCGGTGGGCCCAGGCGGTGTCCGGGAGCGGGCAGGTGGGCAAGACGATGGCACGCAGGGCGTAGGCCACCTCGTCGACGTGGCGGGGTGTGGGGGCGGGCGGCCCAACCACCTGCGGGAGCATCGACGTCGACGCGGCCGGGGGGCCTTACCGGGACCTCGCGTGGGGGCGTTGGCTGCACACGGCGCGGTGGCGCCGGTTGGGTTGTGTGGCGGCGACGGCGGCGAGGTGCGCGGTCAGCGGATCGTCGGCGGGCAGGTAGCGTGCGGCGGCGGTGTGGGCGTTGGCGAGGCACGGCGCGGCGAGTTCGTGCCAGCCACAGTCGAGGTAGAGGGTGCCGAGGTGGGTGAGCAGGCGCAGGCTGGTTCGGCTGTCCGGGCCGCAGCGGCGGACTGCCTCAGCGTGGACGGTGGCCGTCCCGCGCAGCGCCGACTCGCACTCGCCGAGGGCGTGGCGGGCGGCGGCGCGCGCCGCCCGGGCGTGCAGCGCCTGCTCATGGTCGGCGGCAGCGGTGAGCGCGGCGAGGTCGTCGTGGACGGCGGCGGCCAGCGTGGTGTCGCCGACACGCAGCGCGAGAGGGGCCACCACCTGCGCTATCCGCAGCCGCAGCGCCGGGCTGGGGAGAGGTCTGCGATGGTGGCGCAACTGGTGGGCGTAGGCGGCCCAGCCGTAGGCGTCGGCCAGGTCCCCGCAGTCGCGCCGCTGTTCGGCGCGGCTCAGCGCTGCGGCGATGACCGGGTCATCTCCACTGCGGCCATCGGCAGCGCTGGCGGCCACCGGGGCGGCGGCGCGGGCGGGCAGAAGCGTGGATTGCATGGTGGTCCTCACTGCAGTGGTGGCTGGGAGGTGGCCGGCGGCGGCGAATGGGGGATGCGCCGCCGCC
>NZ_JBFAVI010000314.1:0-2826 GCF_040679695.1 Micromonospora sp. NPDC052213 | reverse complement strand
GGCGCGCGCGCAGGCAGAGCGCCGAGCCGGGCAGGGTGAGCACGCCGTCCGCGTCGGCGAAGGCGGCGGCGGCCCCGGCGAGCCGCTCCCAGCCCGCCCGCTCCGCGTCGGCGCCGAGCTGCCGCCGCACCGTGGCGAGCACACCGGGCGGCGTCACGTCGCGGGTGTACGCGAGGTACTCGTCGACGGAGGCGAAGCGCATCGCGATCCCGACGGACTCGGTGCCGACGTCCGTGAAGCCCGCGGCGAGCAGGTCGGCGCGGGTGCGTTCGGCGTCGGACATGCTGAACGGGCCGGGACGGCCCGGCGGGGGAACCGGCAGGCCCGCGGCCAGCGTCCGGAAGCCCAGCGAGGTCATCGGGTTCGCCTCCGGCGGCCCCCAGACGGCGGCGGCCAGCACGCCGCCGGGAGCCAGCAGGCGGTGCAGGCCCGCGAGGGTGCGCTGCCGGTCCACCGCGAACATCAGCCCCCACCGGCTGAGCACCACGTCGAAGGAGTGCGCCGGCAGGTCGAGGGCCTCCACGTCGGACTCGGCAAACTCGATCGGGTGGTTGAGGCCGGCGGCGCAGCGGCGGGCACGGTCGACCATCTCCGGTGCGAGGTCGATGCCGAGCACCCGGCCGGTGGGGGCGACCAGCCGGCCGGCGCTGACCGACGGCTCGCCGGTGCCGCAGCCGACGTCGAGCACCCGGTGGCCGGGGCGGAGCCCGGCGGCGCGCAGCAGCCAGTCGGTCACCGGCGCAGCGGCCCGCTCGTAGCGGTCCTGCCAGAAGTCCCACCCGGCGCTGACCGCGTTCCAGGTGTCGCGTTGCTCGGCCTTGAAGGCCACGGAGTCGAACCGGACGGCGGTCATGTCGCTCTCCTCGCAGGCGAACTCGGCCTCAGCTCACTATATGATTGACAAGTTGGTCGGGCAACGGCGCGAGCTTGCCATCACCTGCCCGCCGCCGACCCCCGGGCCCTCACCGGACGGCGGCCGGGCGCGCCGGACGCTCGCCGTCGAGCAGTTGCAGCAGGTAGTCGCCGTACCCGCTGGCGCGCAGCGGCACCGCCAGGCGGCGCATCGCCGCGTCGTCGAGCAGCCCCGCCCGCCAGGCCGCCTCCTCGACGCAGCCGACCTTGACGCCGTGCCGTTCCTCGATCACGCGCACGTACTCGGCCGCCTTCATCAGGTCGCCGAACCGGCCGGTGTCCAGCCACGCGGTGCGCCGCCCGAGCAGCCGCACCTCCAGCCGGCCCTGGCGCAGGTACTCCCGGTTGACGTCGGTGATCTCCAACTCGCCCCGGGCGCTCGGCGTCAGCTCCGCGGCGACGGCGACGACGTCGGCGCCGTACACGTAGAGGCCGGGCACGGCGTACCGGGACGGCGGGACCAGGGGCTTCTCCACGATGTCGCGCACCACGCCGCACTCGTCGAGGTCGAGCACCCCGTACGGCCGTGGGTCCGCCACCGGGAGCCCGAACACCAGCCCACCGTCCACCCCGGTCAGCTCGGCGAGCTGCCGGTCCAGCTCGGCGGAGTGGATGATGTTGTCGCCGAGGACGAGCATGGCCGGGCCGCCGGCGAGGAAGTCCGCGGCGAGCAGGAGCGCGTGCGCGATGCCGTCCGGGCGCTCCTGCACGGCGTACCGCAGGTCGAGTCCCCACTGGCCGCCGTCGCCGAGCAGGCGCCGGAACAGCGGCTGCTCGTCGGGGCGCGTGATGATGAGGATCTCCCGCACACCGGCCGTCACGAGGGTGCTCAGCGGATAGAAGATCATTGGCTTGTCGTAGACCGGCATCAGTTGCTTGGAGACCGCCCGGGTCACCGGCCACATCCGCGAGCCGGTGCCGCCAGCGAGCAAAACACCACGCATTTTTAAAGCGTAGCGCATGGCGCCTGCGCGTGGTGGAAACATCACGTCGGGTGCCGGGCGGGTAGCCTGCCCGAAGATGGCCCGACCGTCGTGGAGGGAGCCGCGATGACCGACGTCGACCAGGAGACCGGGCTGCCCAGCTGGCCCGCCGGCGCCGACAGTGCGTACGTGGCCGCGCGGCGGGCGCTCGCGTCGGCCGAGCAGGACCTGCGGGACCAGCTCGAACGCGTGGCCGCGGCAAGGCGGCGGCTGCCACCCGGCCCGCTGCTGAACGACTACCGGCTCGCCGAGGGGCCGGCCGACCTGGCCCGGACCGGGCCGACCCGGAGCGTCCGGCTGCGCGATCTGTTCGAGGAGCACGAGACCCTCTTCGTCTACCACCTGATGTTCGCGCCGGACGCCGCCGAGGCCTGTCCCATGTGCTCGCTGTGGGTGGACGGCTTCCACGGGGTGCTTCCGCACCTGCGCCGGCACACCGCCGTGGCGGTGGTGGCGAAGGCGCCGCTGCCCCGGCTGCGGGACTGGGCCCGGGGGCGGGGCTGGACCGGCCTGCGGATCCTGTCCAGCCACGGCACGTCCTTCAACGCCGACCTGCGCGCCGAGCACCCGGACGGCACGCAACGGCCGATGGTCAGCGTGCTGCGCGCCGAGGGCGACCGGGTGCGGCACTTCTACTCCGCCCCCGCGAGCTTCCCCGACGGGGGCGAACGCGGCATCGACCTGCTCAGCCCGGTCTGGAACGTCCTCGACCTGCTGCCCGAGGGCCGCGGCGACTGGTACGCCGGCAACGACTACGTCCCCGGCCCGGCGGCGTCCCCGGCACCGGCCTGACGGCCCGCCCTCGGACCGGCCGGGCGGCGTCCCCGGACCGGCACGATCGCGCGTCCGGCCCGGCGCCCCGCCCGGGCCGGCACGACGCCGTCCCGGCCCCGCCCGGCGACGGCTGCTCGCCGCCGGGTCACGACCCGGC
>NZ_JBFAVI010000313.1:0-2841 GCF_040679695.1 Micromonospora sp. NPDC052213 | reverse complement strand
CCCTGCCGGCCTCCGGCGCCGGGTCGCCGCACTGGGAGGACCCGGTCCCGGCGGCGCCGCCGACGGTGCTGACCGGGCTGGTCGACCAGTTGGCCGCCGGGTTCGGCCGGGCGCGGCGCGGTGGCCGGGTGCTGCACGGGTACGCCGAGCACCGGATGCGCAGCACGTTCCTCGGCACCTCCACGGGTGTGCGGCTGCGCCACGACGAGCCCGCCGGGCACCTGGAGCTGACCGCCCGCGACCGGGACGGCTTCCCGGTCTGGACGAACGCCGTGACCACCGACTTCGGCGACGTCTCGGTGGCCGCGCTGCAGGACGAGCTGGACCGGCGCCTGCACTGGGGCCGGCGACGCTTCGAGGTGCCGCCCGGCCGCTACGAGTGCCTGCTGCCGCCGACCGCCGTCGCCGACCTGATGAACTACGCCTACACCACGGCGGGAGCCAGGGCGGCGGCGCAGGGGCGGACGGTCTACAGCGGACCGGGGGGCCGGACCCGGATCGGGGAGCAACTCGCCGGCGTGCCGCTGACCCTGCGCAGCGACCCGGCGGCCGACGGGCTACGCTGCGCCCCGTTCCTGGTGGCGCCGGCGTCGACGCCGACGAGATCGGTGTTCGACAACGGCCTTCCGCTGGGCGCGACCCGCTGGTGGGACCAGGGTCGGCTGCGGTCGCTGGTGCACACCCGCGACAGCGCGGACGAGTTGGACATGCCGCTCACGCCGGCGGTGGACAACCTCATCCTGGAGGGGCCGGGCGGTGCGTCGGCCGCCGACCTGATCGCGGCGACCCGGCGTGGCCTGCTGGTGACGAGCCTCTGGTACATCCGTGAGGTGGACCTCGCCACCATGGCCCTCACCGGGCTGACCCGGGACGGCGTCTACCTGGTGCGCGACGGCGAGGTCGTCGGTGCGGTCAACAACTTCCGCTTCAACGACAGCCCCCTGGCGATGGCCGCCCGGGTCACCGAGGTGGGCCGGACCGTGCCGACCCGGGCCCGCGACTGGGGCGACGCGGTGGCGCGTACGGCCATGCCGATGCTGCGCGTCCAGGACTTCCGGCTCACCGCGGCGACCCACGCGGTCTGACCGCGCCCGATCCGGCCGGCGTACCGCTGACGCCGGCTGCCCTCCGGCACGCCCCCGGCTTGACGCCGGCGGCCCGTCGCGGACGGGCGCGGCCTCACCCGAGCCTGTGGGGCACCCCGACCATGCGGCCCCGAAGCGGTATACGAACAAATAGCGTCGGTGGGATGTGCGCCTGCGAGGATTCAACCCTCCCCATTGGATGATCCCCTTGAACCATCAGTGAAACCGGACATTATTTCGCAAACGATCACTGCGGGCCCGTTGACAGTTACTTTAGAAAACAATAGCGTTCGGGTCAGTGGTCCTCCCGGGTTGAGCAGAGCGTCACAGAGGGCGTCAGGGCATCCGGGGCAAACAGGGAGGTGGAGCCGTGACTGACACGGCGAGAGAGACCTACGAGTCGCTCAACATCGAGCCGAAGCCGCTGCGGCCGCACATCCTGGCTGCGGCGACGGTCGTCTTCGGTGACGACTACTACGGCGGCCGTCGGGAGACGATCAACCTGTCGGGCTTCGTGCAGATGAACAAGTGGCCGATGCCGGGGTTCAAGCACACCGTCGACGAGGACGGCACGGCGAGCTTCAACCTGGAGCTCATCAGCGCCCCCGAGGTCGGCATCAAGGGGTTCAGCTACACGCTGAACGACCGGATCCAGATCCTGTCGAACCCGTACCTGCCGAACACCGGTCACATCAAGCAGATCGTGCCCGGCAAGAACTTCCCCGCGGAGTTCTACATCCGGCGGTTCGGCATCCTGGAGACCAGCACCATGCGGCTGGCCCACCGGGGTGTCATCGACGTCAAGGGGATCGTGGACGGCCTTCCGCCGTACAAGACCCCGCTCACCTCGCCGTTCCTCGGCCGCCCGTACGGCGACCAGGGTGAGGTCATGCCGGCGCACAACGTGGTCCGGGGCACCAACCTCCCGGCCGCGTGGTACCCGTCGAACGACGAGAACGAGGCCGTCGGCAACACGCCGAGCGCCTTCTTCGCGTCGAGCATCGGCCCGTGCGTCTCGATGCTGGTCGACCCGTCGATCATCATCCAGGCCTCGACCGAGGCGAAGATCAAGGTCGAGGTCAACGGCCGCACCGAGGAGATCGAGCTCGCCGGCGACTACCCGCTCGCCGCGGGTGCCGAGATCCTCCTCTTCGGGCCGGAGAAGCACGACCAGGGCTCCGGGGTGCTGGCCCAGCTCGCCCGCGTGGCGCTGGTGGGCAACAGCCCGGCTCTCGGCGGCAAGGTCATGCTGCGGGCCAGCTTCTTCACCGTCTCGGGCGGCCAGCTCGGCGACGGCAACGAGGAGAGCCTGAGCCGGCTGCGCTACCCGGGTGAGCTGCACTTCGACGCTCACTTCGAGCTGGTGACCCCGTCCGCCACGCTCTACGCGGCGGCCCCGGTGCACCTGAGCGGCCAGCTCAAGGACATCGAGCCGACCGGCACGCTGCTGACCGCCGAGCACGCCGACGCCGCGCTGCGGACGAAGGACGGCGAGTCCCGGGCGCGCCTGACCGGTGTGTCGATGAAGCTGGGTGACGCGCTGGTGGGCTCGGAAGCCTACGTCAGCGCGTGACGACCAACCGCCGTTGGTAGTCCCGAAAGACGTCGTCCCGGGTGGCCTCCTGTCACCCGGGACGGCGTCACTCTCCAGGGGTGGCAGACATGTTCGAGCGGTTCACCGACCGAGCGCGACGGGTTGTCGTCCTGGCCCAGGAAGAGGCCCGGATGCTCAACCACAACTACATCGGTACGGAGC
>NZ_JBFAVI010000312.1:0-2912 GCF_040679695.1 Micromonospora sp. NPDC052213 | reverse complement strand
CGGGCCGCGCCGCCGACGGCGCGGCCCGGAACGCCGGGTCACCTGCCCAGCGCTCGCTGGATCTGCGCGATCAGCACGCCGCAGGCGTACCGGTCCGCGCCGCCGACCATGCCGAGGATGGTCGCCTGATACGGGCCGTTGTCCGTCTCCGCCGGGTCGTAGTGCATGAACACGACGAACTGCCCACGGTCGATGAACGGCGCGAGGATCGGCTCGGCGTCCACCCCCGGCGCGAGCGAGAAGAACGTGGTCATGGCGCACGGGTGCTGACCCAGCAGCGAATTGCGGTGCAGCAACGACGAGGTGGCTCCGCTGACCCGGAAGTTCGGGTCGATGACGCGCAGTTCGCCGTCGCGGCCGATGCCGGCGTCGAACGAGCAGTACCCCCGGTACCCGAGAGCGGCCGCCTTCCGAACCCCCGCGGTCAGCGCCTGGATCAGTTCCGCCGGCGGTTGCTCGTCGTCCATCACACAACCGATCCACGTCGAGGTGGGCTGCGGCAGGTGTACGGACGCACCGAAGTACTCCACCGATCCGCCGTCCGTCACGCCGAACTGGAGCCCCCAGACCGTCCGGAAGAGAACCTCCTCCTCGACGATCCACTGATCGCTGACCTGCTCCAGTTGGTTGAACAGTGACCTGTTCAACCGGTCCTGCAGTCGTCTGGTGAAGATCGCGATCCCGCTGTACACCTCGGCGCCGGCCGGTTTGACGACCGCCGGCCGACGGTCCTGCTGCACGATCCGCCGCACCTCGGCGGGGGTGGCGACCTGCCGGCGGGGCAGGTACTCCGGGGCGATCAGCGTTTCCAGGACGGTCTTGTTGTTGAGGCGGGCCAGCAGGTCCGGCGGAACCCGGGCGGCTGCCGTCCGAAGTTGCGGATCGTGCGGCGGGAACTGGAACTCCAGCAACTCGCCTCGTTCGGCGGCCTCCCGGGCGAGCTGCACCGCGTGGTCGCCGGACCGGAACTCGCGCAGGTCGCTGGGCGGCTTGAGGCCACACCGGCTGATCAGACGCAGCGACTTGTCCGCGCTGGCTCCGGTGCTGCAGATGGCCGCCGTCTGGTGCGGCAGCGTGAGGTGAAGGCCGGTGATCATGTCCAGCCCGTTGTGCAGGCCGGCGCCCGCGCCGGCCAGATAACGGCTGCTTGCGGTCGCCACCGGACTGGGTGGTCGGGCCAGGACCACCCCTTCATGAGCGAACACCTGTACCTGGATAGGCCCATCCATCGGATCTCCTGACATGCCGGCCCGCAAGGGGCCTCGGGGATGGCACGAAGTCCGGGTGCACCACCACCACGAACAGCGGAGGACGTGGGCGGATGCGTGGCGTCCCGGTTCTGATGAGGCCGCTCGACCACGGAAGTCGAGCGTGCCGCGTGCACCGGCCGGAGGGCTCGACGTTTGACCGGCCAGGTAGCGGCTGGCTTGTGGTCAGCGCTGAGTTGGCGCGGTGCACACCAGCAGCCGGTGTGCTTGCCAGTCACCGACTGCGTCGTGAACAGAATTCGCGATACGGAAACCTTAGTCAGCACGCATTGACCGTCGATGGGCCGGTCAGCCGAGTACGCACCGGCCCTTTACGTCACCGACAATGCCAGGTCGGGGGGTCGGGGAGAGTGCGGTTCGGGCACCCGAAGAACAGAGCGTGACATTCTCTCGTCACTCCACTCTCGTCGCCCGATCAATGGAGAACGCAGTGTCGACGCCCAATACGTGAAGCGCCCCGAGCACCGACGGATCAGGCCCGACCAGCACTCTTGGCCATCGCCACCCGGCGCGCTCAGATCCTCGCCGAGCCAGCACTCCGGGTAACCGTGCGGGCGCCTCGGAAGGCGGCGCGAGCGCCGAGCGACACTACGCTCCGTGACACCGCGGCCCTCCACGCCCGACCGGACCGATCTCGGCAAGGCGCGGACCGACGCCCTGGTCGACCATTCTCTTTCCACCGAAGGATGATGATCATTGACGAATGACCCTCTCGATGATCCGTCCGAATGACCCTCGTCCGGCCGGTGAGCCGAGTGGGCCCTACGAGGTTCCGGCAGGATTTCCCCGGCTGTCTGATCGCGCAGGCGGACGACTTGTCCGACCTGACCAGCGAGAATCCACGACACATCGCCGGAAACCACTGATCCTCAGTGGACACGCCGCTAGGGGTCGACTGTGTGTCTAGGGGTGTACGCCGCTCCGGCCGGCTCCATAGCGTCTGGCACCACCGGTTCGTCGTTTCCCCTCACCGCACAGAATCGGGGACGCATGTGGGTGCGCCGCGCCCTGACGGACAGGAGGTGCCGGTGGCTGGGTCGGACACCCGGTTGCGGCTTCCAGACGGTGACCCCGTCCTGATCGCACCGCCGGTCCCGAGGCGTCCCCACCTGTGCCCCACCGCGGCACGCCGCAGGACGCCGTCCACCGCCGTCCACGCCTCCCACGGACCACCTACGGCACGACCGGGTCCGCTCCGCAGAGGCGTCGGTCGGCTGCCCCCCGTACGCGGCGGCGACGCTCCACGCCGTCCCCCACCACTGCGTCACACCGTGCTGTCCGCAGTGCGGCACATCGGCTGACCGGCCGCTCCGGCCACGCGCCGCCCGGTCACCCCTTTCGATCGGAGGTTGGTTCGTGTCTGTCGGGTCCGTTGGTGGTCAGGTCCGGGTTGTGGGTGTCGCCGGGGCGGGTGCCGAGTTCGAGGGCCTGGACCTGGTGGGTGACCTGCGGCGGCCGTTGGTGTGGCCGGCCCGGGCGGCCTCGCAGTCGCGGACGGTGGAGCTGCCCGACCTGACGGGCCCGGAGCCGGCCGGTGTGGTGCTGCTGACCGGCCTCGTCGGCGTGCTGGCCCGGTACACCGGTCAGGACGAGGTGGCGTTGGGCCTGACGTCGGGCGGATCGGCGGTCCGGGTGGGTGTCGCG
>NZ_JBFAVI010000311.1:0-2955 GCF_040679695.1 Micromonospora sp. NPDC052213 | reverse complement strand
TTCTCTACCGGTGGGGGGGGGGCGCCCCCCCCCCCCCGGCCCCGCCCGCGGGGGTGTGATTGCTCTGGTGGGTTTTGATGGGCGGGGGGGCGCGGGGGCGGGCGGCCGGGGCCACCCCGCCCGGGGGCGACTACTTGTTCTGCTTCTTCGTCGGGCTGCGCTCCAGGGCCTGCTGCATCTGCTCGGCCCACTTGTCGACGGTGAGCTGGCCGAGGGTGACCTGCTGCCAGCCGCGGGCCAGCGCGTCGGCCTCCGGGCCGGAGAGCATCACGCCGGCGTGCAGGGTCGGCTCCGCCACCAGTTCCTGGATCTTCTGGAAGGCCGGCGAGGAGGGCAGCAGGGCCTTGTCGACGTTCTTGTTCAGCGGCTGGCCCTTGGCGTGCTTGACCCACAGCTCGCCGTTCTCCTTGCCGGCGAGCCAGGTGATGAACGCCAGGCCGGCGTCCTTCTTCTTGCTCCACTGGGTCACCCCGTAGACGGCGCCCTCGATGCCGGAGAACTTCTGCGCCAGCGGGGCCGTCGGGTTGGCCGCCGGCCAGCGGGTCACGCCGAGCTTGTCGTCGCCGAGGGCCTTGCCGAACGCCTCCCAGTTCACCGCGTCCGAGATGATCGTCCCGGCGAAGGCGGCGCCGCCGCGCTGGAAGATGTCCGCCCCGTCGGGGAGCATCGTGATCGACGGCGCGTTCTTGTTCGCCCAGCCCTTGGTGGTGATCTCGGCCAGCTTCTCCAGCACCGAAACCAGCTTCGGGTCCTTCCAGGACAGGCTGCCCGCGAGCAACCCGCGGATGTCGTCCTCGCTCAGGTAGCTGCGGGCGATCTCCGGGAAGTCCCAGTAGGCGGGGAACGTGCCGGACAGGCCCAGGGCGAGGCAGGTCTTCCCCGTCTTGGCGACCGCGTCGCAGGCCGCGCCGAACTCGTCCCAGGTCGCCGGGGGCCGCTCCGGGTCCAGCCCGGCGGCCTTCAGCACGTCCTTGTTGTAGTAGAGGACGTTGCCCTGGTACGAGAAGGGCACGCCGTAGCAGGGCTTGCTGGTGTCGAAGCCCTCGCAGGCTCCGCTGTAGGTGACGAGGTCCTTGTTGATCTCGGCGGCCTTGTCGCCCAGCGGCACGTACGCACCGCGCCGGTCGAACAGCTCCAGGCCGGCGTTGTTGGCCATCACGTCCGGCCCCGACTGCGAGGTGATGTACGGGCCCTGTACCTCGGGGTACTTGTCGAACGGCACCGACTGCATCTCGAGCTTGATGTCCGGGTGGCTGGCCTCGAAGCTGGTCTTGACCTGCTTCCAGTACTCGGTGCCGCCCGGCTCCCAGGTCAGCACCTTCAGGGTGACCGGGCCGCCCGCGGCGTCGTCGCCACCGCAGCCGGTCAGCAGCGCGGCGGCGGCCACGCCCGCGGCGACGAGACCGGCCAATCTACGTCGATTCATCGGCAGAAGCTCCTGTCAGCGAGGGGGATGAGGGATGCGGCGGACGGCGCCGTCGGCGGCGGCGCTGTCGACCACGGCGGCGGCGATCTGGACCACGTGCAGTCCGTCGGCCAGGGGAACGACCGGGGAGACGTCGCTGCCGTCGGCCTGGCGGAGGAAGTGCCGGAGCTCGGCGGCGAGCGCGCCGCCGCCGTCGACCGGGGAGAGCAGCCAGTCCGGCGCCTCGGTCTGCTCGGCCTGCACCAGCACCGTGGGATGTCCGAGGTCGACGTGACCGACCCCGTCGGTGCCGTACACCTCGACCAGGTCGGAGGTGTGGTTGGGGGTGTGTTCGGGCAGGAGATAGCTGTTGCGGATCGACGACACGACGTCGTTGGCGTGTCGGAGCTCCGCCCAGACCAGGACCGGCGTCGCCGATCCCGGTAGGGTCCGGGCCGCCGCGCGCACCTCGACCACCGGCGCTGCCGCGTACCAGAGCGCGAGGTCGATGTCGTGCACCGCGGTCAGCAGTGCGGGATGGTCGTTCGGGAAGAGCCGGGTCAGGGAGCGGGGGCGGTCCCGGCGCGAGGAGACGGCCAGCACCCGGCCCAGGCGGCCCTCGCGGACCGCGTCGTGCAGCGCCCGGTGGGCGGGGCTGTGCCGCAGGATGTGCCCCGGCTGGCAGAGCACCCCGTGCGCCTCGGCGGCCTCGACGATCGCCGTGGCGTCGGCGACCGTCGCGGCCAGCGGCTTCTCGACCAGCACGGGAATCCCGGCGGCGATCAGTGCGACCGCGACGGCGCGGTGCGCCGGCCCGGGCACGCACACGGAGGCGACATCCGGCGCCGCCTGCGCGAGCAGGGCCGCGACGGAATCGAACGTACGCGGGATGCCGTGCTGGGCGGCGACCCGCTCCCGGGTGGCGGTGTCCGGGTCGACCAGCGCGTCCACCCGGTCCGGCGCGGTCTTGAACCGCACCTGCCACTCGGCGGTGGTCTGGATCGCCGACTGCCACCAGTAGGTGCTGTCCACCGGGCCGCCGACCTGGGCGCACGCCGCCAGCCGGCCGGCGACCGCCGCGGCCGCCAGCACGTCCGCGACCCCGCGGGCGTCCACCACAGTCGTCACCACGCAGATCTGCTCCACCAGCGCACCTTACGTGGCGCGCGACGGGCGCGCCGAACAGGCGCGGGGAATCGGATCAGGCGTCGACGGTGCCGTTGCGGTTGTCCGCGATCCACCTGTCGATGCGGGCCCACCAGTCGAACAGCCAGTCGATGCGTTCCTGCTCGCCGGCCGGGATCTCCTCCGGCGGCACCGACCAGAACCGCATCACGATCCGCTTGTCCATCGGCAGCTCGCGCCACACGTCGGCGACGGTGAGCATCTGGTCCAGGCCGGTGTGCGCCACGAAGATCACTCCGGCGTCCGGCGCGGCGTCGAGCGCGGCGAGCAGCCCGCCGGGCTGCGGGGCGAGCACGTGCCGCATCCGCTCGGCGCGGCGCGCCATCCGCTCCAGCCCGAGCCCGCGGAGCCGGTCGATCGCGCGC
>NZ_JBFAVI010000310.1:0-3096 GCF_040679695.1 Micromonospora sp. NPDC052213 | reverse complement strand
CCGGTCGCCACCGGCGGGCCGGTCGGCGCGGCGGTCTGCCCCGACGACATCGGCCGGCGGCCCGCGCTGGAGTCGGTGCGCTACGGCGACGACGTGCCACTGGTGCCGGCGGGCGCGGTGGAGGTCACCGCCTGCCAGGTGCCGGTCGGTGGCGGGCCGCGGGCGGCGGACCGCGTCGGCCCCCGGGTGCTCACCACCGGGGTCGACGAGATCGTCGGGCTGCTCAACGCGATGCCACCGACGCAGACCGGACCGGACGGGCGGCCCCGGGTGGCCGACCCGACCGACCCGGGGCTGCGGTGCACCCTGGTGGGCCGATACGAGGAGACCGCCTACGTGCTGCGCTACCCCGGCCGGGCGCCGGTGACCGTGTGGACCGACGACAACTGCGCGGTCGCGGTCACCGACAGCCACGGGCGGGGGCTGGACCACCGGCTGTTCGGCGCGTTCCTGGACCGGTACCGGGCGCAGCTCGCCGCCGCCACCGATCCGACCACCGTCGCCACCCCGGCCTGCCGGACGAGCATGCCTGTCGACCGGGTCCGGCTGACCCCCTCGAACCCCGGGCCACCCGACCGGATCGCGGTCAACCAGGCCGGGCACGACACCCTCCTGATGACCCCGCTGGTCGCGTTGGCCGCCTGCCGGTACGAGGTGGACGGCGGGACCGCCCGGCTGGTGCGCGGGGAGACCCGGCGCGACGGGGCGGACGCGCTCCGGCCGGTGCTCAACGCGGCCTTCGCCCGGTCGGTGCCGGCCAGCGACTGCGGCGACTGGCCGGGCTACCCGCCGCCGACCGCGTTCGACACGGTGACCGTGGCGGACGCGACCGGCGCCACCGCCGAGTTCTGGGTCCGGCACACGCCCTGCCGCGGCGCCGTCCGCGCGCACCACCGGGGCAGCGAGCCCACGCCGGAGCTGCTCGCCGCCCTCACCCGGTTGCTCGGGCCGCCACCCCGCTGACCGTGCCGGCAGGGCCAGGTTGACCACGCCGGTGCGGCCGGCTGCACCTTGGCGTCGACCGGGCCGACGGCGGCGACACGTGGGAGACCCCGGCGCCGGGCTGCTGACCTGCCGACGGCGGCGCCGGGTGGGAACCCCGACGCCGCCGGGCCGGTCAGACGTACGGCCGGGTGGCGTACGCGGCCCGCAGCGCGGCCAGCCCCGCCGGCTTCGGCGCCAGCGTGCCCCAGCCGGAGTTGAAGTAGTTGGTGCACACGATCCTCGGACCCCGCTCGGCGTTGAGCTGGGCGATCGCGGCCGGCACGGTGGCGATCCAGGCCGCCTGGTCCGGGATTTCCGCCACCCGTACGCCCCACTCGGCGATGATCACCGGCCGGGAGAGCGCGACCGGGCCGAGGTCGGCCACCGCCCAGTCCTTCGTCCGGCGGAACCGGGCCAGCGCCGTGTGCGTGGGGCTGGTGGCGTAGACGTTCCACTGGAGGAAGTCGAGTTTCGCCATCAGCGCCTCCGGGTGGGTGCGCTGGAAGCAGCCCCGGTCGAAGCCGCCCACCCCCACCGAGAAGGTGGTGCCGGCGGGAAGTTGCCGCGCCTTGAACCAGTTCACGATGTACGTCATCGCCTGCACCGCCCGGGCGTCCGACTGGGCCCAGGTGTAGCTGACACCCGCCTCGGTGGTGCCGAACTCGTGGTCGGTGTCCAGTTCGGAGGCGAGCTGGATGTTCACCCCGAACCCCATGGTCCGGTACTGGGACAGGGCACGGGCGAGCAGCCCGTCGCAGTGCCCGGCGAGGACCTGGCTGTAGCCGTACGCCCGGGGCCAGGTCGTGCCGGGCCGCTGCTGGATGGTCATCGCGGGCGCCGGGACGGTGTAGCTGACGCCGTCCACGGTGAAGGACTGCGGCCCGAAGTTGGGCGCGCCGTAGTGCTTCAGCTCCAGCACCATGTTCACCCGCACCCCGGCCTTGCCGAGCGTGACCAGCCACGGTCGCTGGTAGCCGGGGAAGGTGTAGCCGTCGGCGAGGCTGCGGTACTGGGTCAGCGAACGGAAGTTCCCGCCGGCCATGTCGGCCGTCGGGTCGGCGCCGCCGGAGAGGTAGTAGCCGCCCAGCACCGGCGGAGCGATCGTGTAGTCGGCGGTGGCGGTGGCGGTGCGTCCGCCGTTGTCGCGCACCGTGACGGTGACCCGGGGCATCACGCCACCGCCCGGTAGACGGCCACCGAGCCGTTGTCCGACAGCCGGGTCCAGGTGCGGCCGGAGTCGTCGGTGACGGTGACGGTGAGCGGGTCGACGACGGCGGTGACCTTGACCGGGGCGCTGCTGTTGCCCTGCGCGTCGGTGACCACGATCGTGACGGTCACCGGCTTCGTGTCGGCGTCGCCGTAGGTGACCGTCAGGGTCATCTGGTCGCCCGGCGAGTAGGTGGAGGCGTTCAGGGACGCGGTCGCGGTGGGAGCGGCCATTGCCGGCTCCTCTCGTGCTCGGTCGCCGGACCGGCTCCGGCGCGTGGTCACGGCCGGTCCGGCTGCGGAGGGATCGGGGTCGGGCGCCGGCCGGCCGCCGGGCACGCGACGGCGCGGCCGGGGACCGGTCGGGGGTACGACTCGCCGACCGCGCTCGGCTCGGGGTCGCCGCGCGCGGCCCGACGGCCGCCGGAGTGGGTGACGTCGGTGTCGGTGAGGCGGCACCGGCCCTGGCGCCCGGGACGGTGGCTGCCGGAGCGCGGCCTGTGCGCGGGCCGGTCGGCGCTGCGTTACGCCGGGGGCCGTCGCGGGGCCGGGCTCGGTGGTGGCGGCGTCGGCGGGGACGGTGCTGTCCCCGCCGGACCCGAGGAATGGGATGTGGCCCGCCATCCTTACGCCTCTCACCTGCTACAACAGTGCGACGCCGAGGTGGCCGGCGTCCTGTCCGCTACCCGACCGCCGTTCCGTCAGCCAGACGACTGCGGTCACCGTGGAACTGTGCGGTACGCGTCGTCGCCGACCGGGACGGCGCTGGCGGGTTCGCCGCGCTGCCTGTCGGCTGGCTGCGCTGCGGGTTTGCCGCGCGGCGCTGCCGGTTCGCCGCGCCGGGCTGCCGGGTCGCGGCGGGGGGTGCGGGGTGGCCGCGCCGGGGTGCGGGGGCGGGGGGCGGGC
>NZ_JBFAVI010000309.1:0-3330 GCF_040679695.1 Micromonospora sp. NPDC052213 | reverse complement strand
GACGACCCCCCGCCGGCCGGCCAGCCGGCCGCCCGGCGGAGTGTCAGCGGTCATCGCGCGACCGTGCGGCGCACGGCATCCACCACGTCGGCCGCCTCGGGGATCACGGCGGCCTGCAGGGCCGGGGCTGCCGGCATCGGCACGTCCGGGGTGGCCACCCGGGCGACCGGGGCGCGCAGGTCGGCGAAGCACTCCGCGGCGGCCCGGGCGGCGATCTCGGCGCCGAACCCGCCGGTCAGGTTCGCCTCGTGGGCGACGACCAGCCGGCCTGTGCGGGCCACCGAGGCGGCGACGGTGTCGAAGTCCAGCGGGTTGAGCCAGCGCAGGTCGATCACCTCGGCCTCGATGCCCTCCTCGCTGAGCTGGCCCGCGGCGTCGAGGGACGCCGAGACCATCCGGGACCACGCGACGACGGTGACGTCGGTGCCCGGGCGGACCACGCGGGCGCCCCCGACCGGTTCGACCGGGGCGTCGGTGCGGACGGGGCCGCGTGTCGGGTAGAGCATGCGCGCCTCGGCGACCACCACCGGGTCGTCGCTGACCACCGCGGTGCGCAGCATCTGGTACGCGTCGTCGGGCGTGGCCGGCAGGGCCACCCGCAACCCGGGGGTGTGCGCGAAGTACGCCTCGGGTGAGTGCGAGTGCTGGGCGCAGGCGCCGGGCGAGTAGCCCTGCTGCATCCGGATCACCAGCGGCGCCTTCCACCGCCCGTTGCTGGAGTAGTGGATGGTGGAGATCTGGTTGACGAACTGGTCCATCGCCACGAACGAGAAGTCGGCGTACATGATCTCGGCGATCGGCCGGAGGCCGGTCATCGCCGCCCCCAGGGCCATGCCGAGGAACCCGGTCTCGGAGATCGGGGTGTCGAAGATCCGCGCGGAGCCGAACCGCTTGTGCAGCCCCTTCGTGGCGCCGAACGGCCCGCCGGGCAGGGCGACGTCCTCGCCGAAGTAGACGGTGTCCTCCCGGCTGTCCAGCGCCCAGGTGAGCGCGGCGTTGACGGCCTGGATGTAGCGCAGGGACTCAGACATGGACGTGCTCCTTGACGGTCGCCGGGTCCGGGAACGGCACGGCACGGGCGGCGGTGACGGCGGCCTCCACCTCGGTGGCGACCTCGGCGTCGATCGCGTCGAGCCGGGCGGTGAGCGCGGCGTCGGCGGCCTGCCGGATCCGGGCCAGCGGCTCGCGTTCCCGGGCGGCGGCGACCTCGCCCGCCGGCCGGTAGTGCTGTACGTCGCCGCTGTAGTGGCCGACCAGCCGTTCGGTCATGGCCTCGACGATGGACGGTCCGGACCCCTCGCGGGCCCGGGTGACCGCCTCGGTGACCGCCTCGGCGACGGCGTCGGGGTCGTTGCCGTCCACCACCCGGCCGGGGATGCCGTAGCCGGCGGCCCGCTCGGCGAGCTGGCGGACGCGCACCATGTCCTCGATGCGGGACATCTCGGAGTAGACGTTGTTCTCCACGACCAGCACCAGCGGCAGGTCGAGCACCGCGGCGAGGTTGAGTGCCTCGTGGACGTTGCCCTGGTTCATCGCGCCGTCGCCGATGCTGACCACGGACACCGCGCCGCTGCCGGTGCGCTGGGCGGTGAGGGCCGCGCCGGCGGCGACGGGCACGCCCGCGCCGACGATGGAGTTCTCGCCGAGGAACCACCGGCCCGGGTCGGACAGGTACGGCGAGGCGGCCCGGCCGCCGCAGAGGGCGGAGTCGCGGCCCATCATCTCGGCGAAGAGGCCCACCATGTCCACGCCCCGGGCGATCGCCCAGCCGTGGCCGCGGTACGTGGCGGTCACGTGGTCGCCGTCGCGCAGCGGCCGGCAGGCGCCGACCGGGATCGCCTCCTGGCCGTTGCACAGGTGGATCGAGCCCGGGATCTCGCCGTCGTCCTTGAGGGCGGCCAGCCGCTCCTCGAACCGGCGGATCCGGGCCATGAGCCGATAGTCGTCCGGCAGACCCATCACACCCCCAGTGGTAGTTAGAGCCTTATTCCGGCTCGTTCGTTTTGAAGCCTAGACCAGCGCTGTAAGCCTATGGAAGAGTGCAAGAGCAAGTTTCTGGCCGTTATTGGTCTCTTATTTGGAGGCAGGTATGGAGATCACCGCCGTCGAGTCGGTGGTGCTGGGCGACGCGCACTTCGTCCAGGTGCACACGTCGGACGGGCTGGTCGGCGTCGGCCAGTCCGCCTGCTGGGGCTACCCCACCGCGGTGCACGCCGTCGTGGAGGCGTTCCGCCCGCACCTGCTCGGCGCCGACCCCACCCGGATCGAGCACCACTGGCACCACCTCTACCGGATGGGACCGTTCCGGGGCTCGGTCCTCTCCGCCGCCGTCTCCGCCGTCGACCTGGCCCTGTGGGACCTGCTCGGCAAGCGCCTCGGGGTCCCGGTCTGGCAGCTGCTCGGCGGCCGGGTGCGCGACCGGATCCGGCTGCACCTGCTGCTGCCCGGCACGGGCGCGCAGGCGCTGGCCGCACAGGCCGCGGCAGCCGTGGCCGACGGCTTCACGGCGGTCAAGTTCGACCCGCTGCCGGCCGACTACGCCGACCTGTCGCTGGCCCGGCTGGTCACCGCCACCGAGGCCACCACCGCCGCGGTCCGCGACACCGTCGGCACCGACGTGGACCTGCTCATCGAGCTGCACCGCAAGCTCACGCCCCTGCAGGCCGAGGCGGTCGTGCCCGCGTTGGCCAGACATCTGCCGCTGCTGGTGGAGGACCCCGTCCAGATCGACAGCGTCAGCAGCCAGGCCGACGTCGCCCGCCGCGCCGCGGGGGTGCCGATGGCCAACGGCGAACGCCTGCACAGCATCTGGGAGTTCAAGGAGCTGCTCGCCCAGGGCGGCGCCCAGTACGTCCGCCCCGACCTGGGCCTGGCCGGCGGGATCAGCCACGCCCGCAAGATCGCCGCACTGGCCGAGGCCCACCACGCCGCCGTGGTGAGCCACAACTGTCTCGGTCCACTGCTGACCATGGCCTCGGTGCAACTGGACACGGCCATCCCGAACTTCGTCGTGCAGGAGTACTCGCCCCTGGACGACCAGCTCGCCGACGGGCCCGCGCGTGCCTGCGTACGGCGGCAGGGCGGTTTCCTGCCGGTGCCGGAGGAACCGGGACTCGGCGTGACGCTGGACCTCACCGGCGCCACGCCGCTCGACCTGACCGGCCGCCCGTTGACCCGGATCCCGCTGCGCGCCGACGGCTCGGTCGCCTACGCGGTCTGAGTGCTCACCCCCGTGGGGCCGGGGGGCGGGGCGGCCGGGCCCCGGGGCGGGCGGCCCCCCCCGCCGCCTACCCCCGGGGGGGCCCCGGGGGGGGAGTCCCGCTACGCCCC
>NZ_JBFAVI010000308.1:0-3332 GCF_040679695.1 Micromonospora sp. NPDC052213 | reverse complement strand
ACCAAACCAAAAGGCTCGGCCAGCCCGGGGTATAAATCAAATTGGCACTGGCTTATCAAGCACCCTGTTGAGTTCTCAAAGAACAACCACACACCACTCAGGCGTCCCACATCGTGGGAACCCGCTTGGGGCAACTCCTCTACCTTACTCGGCTCACTTCACGTTGTCAACCTCGTGTCCGAGATGATCAACGTTCGGTGCTCCAGATCCACGATGACGCACGCCGTATCATGGCGGTCGTTTCTGTCGTGGGAGCCGCAGACCGGCCGATCGCCGCTCTGCGGCTATCCGCCCGGCTCCTGCCGGCTTCAGCACTCTACCCGGTCAGTCTCGCGATCGCAACCCCGTGTCGGAGTGTCTTCGCACCGCCCGTTCCTCAGTCTCGCTCGGCGTCTCCGCCACGAGCCTGGTGCCCGTTGTCAGCCGGTTTGCCCGGCCTCCCGCGTGCAGAGAGAAAGTTACGCGGACTGCCCCGGGAAGGCAAATCAGCGTCTGTCACTGCGCGGCTGTCGCCGGCGGAGGCGGTCCCACATTCGTGATGGCGGCACAGGGTCCGCACGGGGCTCCGCCGTGCCAGAGTGTTCGTCATGGACGACCTCACCCGCCCCCGGCCGGCGGTGCTCGCCGAGGACGCGCTGCTCGGGCTGCTGCTGCCGTTCTGGCAGCTGGTCATCGGCGCCTTCGTGCTCTTCGTCCTCGTGGTGTCGGTGGCACGGCTGGCCCGACGGGGGCGGTCCCGGATGACGACGGCCCTCCTCGTCACGGCCGCGGCGATCGCCGGTTTCGCCGTGGTGGGCGTGCTGCTGCAGGGCTGAGGGCCTACAGGCGCCGATTCGCCAGGCTCGGCAACTCGGCACGGATGGTCCGCAGCCGGTCGAGATCGAGGTCAGCGACGGCGACACCCGGGCCGTCGGGCAACTGGGTGAGCACCGTCCCCCACGGGTCGACCACCATGCTGCGCCCGAAGCAGGTCCGGCCCGGGTCGTGGTCGCCGGTCTGCCCCGCCGCGGCGACGAAGCACTGGTTCTCGATCGCCCGCGCGCGCAGCAGCACCTCCCAGTGGTCCCGCCCGGTGTGCAGCATGAAAGCCGCCGGCACCACCAGCAACTGGGCGCCGCCGTCCGTGGCGAGCTGCCGGTACAGCTCCGGGAAGCGGAGGTCGTAGCAGATCGACAGTCCGACACGGAGCCCCTCGACGTCGACCACCACCGGCTGGTCGCCGGGGGCGACGGTGGCGGACTCCAGGTAGGAGACCCGGCCGGGGATCTCCACGTCGTACAGGTGGATCTTGCGATAGGTGGCCGCGAGCGTTCCGGAGCGGTCGAGGACCAGGGTGGTGTTCCAGGTGCGGGCCGGGTCCGGCCCGCGCTCGTGGATCGACCCGGCGATCACCCAGATGCCCAGCCGGCGCGCGACACCGGCGAAGAACTGCCCCACCTCGCCGTCCACCGGCTCCGGCTCGGGCAGGCCGGCGGCGGGGCCGAGGTAGTCGACGTACTCCGGCAGGAGGGCGACGTCCGCGCCGGCTGCGGCGGCGCGCTCCAGCAGGGCCTCGGCGGCCGCGAGGTTGGCCTTACGGTCGTCCCGGGCGTTGAGCTGGCAGACGGCGACGCGCATGGGGATCAGCGTACGACCGGACCGGGCCACGGCGCGACGGTGGCGACCGACTCCGCCCCGGTCTCGCCGCACCGGCTGCCGACGCTCACCGCCCCCTGGAAACGCCGACCGCGCCCGACCTCGACGGACGGGCGCGGTGGCGGTGGCTCAGGCCGACTTCTCCTCGCGGTCCCGCCGGGCGCGGCGGCCGGTGAACTCGCGGGGCACGATCGTCGGGTTCACGTTCTCCAGGACCACCTCGCGGGTGATCAGCACCCGCGCGGCGTCGGGGTTGCTCGGCACCTCGTACATCACGGAGAGCAGGACCTCTTCCATGATCGCGCGCAGGCCGCGGGCACCGGTGCCGCGCAGCATCGCCTGGTCGGCGATCGCCTCCAGCGCCGGCTCCTCGAACTCCAGCTCGACGCCGTCGAGCTCGAAGAGGCGCTGGTACTGCCGGACGAGGGCGTTGCGCGGCTCGGTGAGGATGCGCACCAGCGCGGTGCGGTCCAGGCTGCGCACGTTGGTGATCACCGGGAGCCGGCCGATGAACTCGGGGATCAGCCCGAACTTCAGCATGTCCTCCGGCATGACCTGGCTGAAGATGTCGTCGGTCGACCGCTCGCTGACCGACCGGAGCCGGGCGCCGAAGCCCGTGCCGCCGTGGCCCGTGCGGGCCTCGATGATCTGGTCGAGCCCGGCGAAGGCGCCGCCGCAGATGAACAGCACGTTGGTGGTGTCGATCTGGATGAACTCCTGGTGCGGGTGCTTGCGCCCGCCCTGCGGCGGCACGTTGGCCACCGTGCCTTCCAGCATCTTGAGCAGCGCCTGCTGGACACCCTCGCCGGAGACGTCCCGCGTGATCGACGGGTTCTCCGACTTGCGGGCGATCTTGTCGACCTCGTCGATGTAGATGATGCCGGTCTCGGCGCGCTTGATGTCGTAGTCCGCCGCCTGGATCAGCTTGAGGAGGATGTTCTCCACGTCCTCGCCCACGTAGCCGGCCTCGGTGAGCGCGGTGGCGTCGGCGATGGCGAACGGCACGTTCAGCATCCGCGCCAGCGTCTGCGCCAGATGGGTCTTACCGCACCCCGTCGGGCCGAGCAGCAGGATGTTGGACTTGGCCAGCTCGACGGCGTCGCTGCCGGAACCCGGCGCGCCGGCCGCATCGGCCTGGATCCGCTTGTAGTGGTTGTAGACCGCGACGGCGAGCGCCTTCTTGGCCTGGTCCTGCCCGACCACGTAGTTGTCGAGGAACTGGCAGATCTCCATCGGCTTGGGAAGCTCTTCCCACTTCACCTCGCCGGACTCGGCCAACTCCTCCTCGATGATCTCGTTGCAGAGATCGATGCACTCGTCGCAGATGTAGACCCCTGGGCCCGCGATGAGCTTCTTGACCTGCTTCTGCGACTTGCCGCAGAAGGAGCATTTCAGTAGGTCGCCGCCGTCACCGATCCGTGCCACCTACGTTCTCCCTGCACTCATCGGCCGGAGACCCGGCCCTGACCTGCGGACGGTGCGCCGCCCGCCTCGTTCACCCAGCCGGAGGACCGGCGGAGCGGTACAGACCCGACGTTACCCGCTGGCGGAGCTTTCTCCGACCCCCAAAACGGGTGTGTCAGACGGTCGGCCGGGAGTCCACCGGCGGCCGGCCCACTCTCGGCTACGACGCGGCCCGATTCCGGCCCGCTCCGGAGCAGGCTGCCAGCTACGCCGACAGCGCCGGCGAGTACGGT
>NZ_JBFAVI010000307.1:0-3340 GCF_040679695.1 Micromonospora sp. NPDC052213 | reverse complement strand
CTCGCCGAGGCCCGGGGCCGCCGGCGGGAAGGCCGCGTACTCCAGCTCGGGGGCGAGCGCGTTCACCTCGGCCAGCGCCGTGACTGACCACCGGGCCGAAGAAGGCGATCGTGCCGCCGTCCGGGCCGGGCGCGTGGATCACCGGCGTGCCGACGTCGGTGCCGACCGGGCGCATGCCGGCCTCGTGGCTGGCCCGCAGCGCCTCGTCGTAACCGGCGCTCTCGGCGGCCTCGGCCAGCGCCGGGTCGAGCCCGGCGTCGGCCAGCGCGGCCGCGAACAGCTCCGGCGAGAGCTTCTCCTGCCCGAGGTGGATCCGGGTGCCCAGCGCGGTGTAGAGCTTCCGGACGGCCTCCTGGCCGTACCGCTGCTCGGCCGCGATGCAGACCCGCACCGGGCCCCAGCCCGTGCGCATCAGCTCCTGGTACTTCTCGGGCACCTCCCGGCCCTCGTTCAGCACCGACAGGCTCATCACGTGGAAGCGGACGTCCACGTCCCGGACCTGCTCGACCTCCAGCAGCCAGCGGGAGGTGATCCACGCCCACGGGCAGATGGGGTCGAACCACATGTCTACAGCGACACGCTCGCTCACGGTGGGTCCCTTCACGACAGGTGGCGCCGCCTCCGGCGCCTTCCCTGATCTTCACCCCGCCGGCCATCGACCGGCACCGGAATGAGAGCGTGACCTCGCCCACCGCGGGGTGTTCGTGCATGGAAGACTCGAATCCGGCCGTCACGAGCGGTCGGTGACGGCG
This sequence comes from Micromonospora sp. NPDC052213, assembly GCF_040679695.1. Taxonomy (NCBI): domain Bacteria; kingdom Bacillati; phylum Actinomycetota; class Actinomycetes; order Micromonosporales; family Micromonosporaceae; genus Micromonospora; species Micromonospora sp. NPDC052213. The sequence continues at coordinate 2,588 of NZ_JBFAVI010000307.1, read as the reverse complement.
CCAACGAGGCGTACGGCGAGACGGGATGGAGACGAACAGTGCCGGGAGTGCGCAACCTGACGCAGGTCGAGGCCACCGAGCGGGCCCGCCTGCTCGACGTGACCGGGTACGACATCAGTCTTGACCTCTCGACCGCCGTCCAGGCGGCCGAGGGTCGCACCTTCCGATCCACCACCGAGATCCGGTTCCGGTGCGCCGAGCCGGGGTCGAGCACCTTCATCGAGGTGGCCGCCGACTCGGTGCGGTCGGCGACGCTGAACGGCGCCCCGGTCGACCTCGGCGGGTGGTCGGCGGAGAAGGGTCTGACGCTGTCCGGGCTGGGCAGCGAGAACACGCTGGTGGTCGACGCGGACTTCGCGTACTCGAACAGCGGGCAGGGCCTGCACCGCACTGTCGACCCGGTCGACGGCGAGACCTACCTCTACAGCCAGTTCGAGACGGCGGACGCGCAGCGGGTCTTCGCCTGCTTCGACCAGCCCGACCTGAAGAGCGTCTACACGTGGCACGCCACCGTCCCGGACCACTGGAAGGTGGTCTCGAACATGCCGGTGGAGCGCGAGGAGCCGGCGGGCGAGGGCCTCAAGACGGTGCACTTCGCCACCTCCGTGCGGATGAGCACCTACATCACCGCGCTCTGCGCCGGGCCGTACCACGAGGTGCGGGACAGCCACGACGGCATCGACCTGGGTGCCTACTGCCGCGCCTCCATGGCGCAGTACATGGACTCGGACGACCTCTTCCTGATCACCAAGCAGGGCTTCGACTTCTTCCACGAGCAGTTCGGCGTCCGCTACCCGCTGCCCAAGTACGACCAGCTCTGGGTGCCCGACTTCAACGCCGGCGCGATGGAGAACTTCGGCTGCGTCACGCACGCCGAGGCGCACTACATCTTCCGCTCGCAGGTGACCGACTTCGAGTACGAGCAGCGGGCCAACACGATCCTGCACGAGCTGGCCCACATGTGGTTCGGCGACCTGGTCACCATGCGCTGGTGGAACGACCTGTGGCTGAACGAGTCGTTCGCCGAGTGGGCCAGCCACTGGTGCAACACCCACGCGACCCGGTTCCGCGAGGCGTGGACGACCTTCCTCTCCATCCGCAAGAACTGGGGCTACCGGCAGGACCAGCTCTCCTCCACCCACCCGGTCTACTGCGAGATGCCGGACCTGGAGGCCGTCGAGGTCAACTTCGACGGGATCACCTACGCCAAGGGCGCCAGCGTGCTCAAGCAGTTGGTCGCGTACGTGGGCGAGGAGCCGTTCCTGGCCGGCCTGCGGGCGTACTTCGGCAAGCACGCGTGGGGCAACGCCACCTTCGACGACCTGCTCACCGAGCTGGAGGCCGCCTCCGGCCGGGAGCTGCGCAAGTTCGCCGCGCAGTGGTTGGAGACCGCGCAGGTCAACACGCTGCGGCCGGAGGTGACCATCGGGGCGGACGGCGCCTACGAGAACGTCGTGGTGCGCCAGGAGGCGCCGGCCGGGCACCCGACGCTGCGCACGCACCGGATCGGGGTCGGCCTCTACGACCTGACCGACGGCCGGCTGGTCCGCCGCGAGCGCCTCGAGGTCGACGTGACCGGCGAGCGGACGGAGCTGGCCGAGCTGCGCGGCGTACGCGCCGCCGACGTGCTGCTGCTCAACGACGACGACCTCACCTACACGAAGCTGCGGCTGGACGAGCGGTCGATGGCCACCGTGGTGCAGCACATCGCCGGGCTCGAGTCGTCGCTGGCCCGCGCGCTCTGCTGGACGGCCGCCTGGGACATGACCCGGGACGCCGAGCTGGCCGCCCGCGACTACGTGGCGCTGGTGCTGGCCGGGCTGCCCGCCGAGACCGACATCAACCTGGTCACGGCGACGCTGCGGCAGGCCACCACGACGCTCACCGTCTACGCCGATCCGGCCTGGGCGCCGACCGGCTGGGCGGAGCTGGCCCGCACCGCCCGCACCGCGCTGGCCGCCGCCGAGCCGGGCAGCGGCTTCCAGCTCGCCTGGGCCCGGGCGTACGCCTCGGCGGCGCGCTCCGCCGAGGACCTGGCGACCCTGCGCGGCTGGCTGGCCGGCAGCGGCGTCCCCGCCGGGCTGACCGTCGACACCGAGCTGCGCTGGACGGTGCTGGACGCGCTGGTCGCCAACGGCGCGGCCGGTCCCGCCGAGATCGAGGCCGAGCTGGCCACCGACCGGACAGCCAGCGGCGACCGGGAGGCGGCGCACGCGCACGCGCTGGTGCCGACGGCGGAGAACAAGGCCGCCGTCTGGGCGGAGCTGACCGGGCCGGAGGCACTGCCGAACTGGCGGCACCGGGCGCTGCTGCAGGGCTTCACCCACGCGGCGCAGGTCGAGCTGACCGCGCCGTACCGGGAGAAGTACTTCGCCGCGGTGGGTCAGGTGTGGGCCAGCCGGGACAGCGAGCCGGCGCAGGAGTTCGCGCAGCTGGCGTACCCGACGTACCTGGTGGAGGAGGAGACCGTGGCGGCGACCGACGCGTGGCTGGCCGCCGACGGGCACCCGGCCCCGCTGCGCCGGCTGGTCGCCGAGGGCCGCGACGGCGTCGTCCGGGCCCTCAAGGCCCGCGCCAGGGACGCCCGG
>NZ_JBFAVI010000306.1:0-3388 GCF_040679695.1 Micromonospora sp. NPDC052213 | reverse complement strand
GCCGCCCCGAAGCGACACCTCGGGGCGGCCGGCGGCTCGCGGGTCAGAGCCGGTAGACCACCACCTGGCCGATCTCCTCGCGGGTGATGCCGAGGCCGTCGACCGGCGCGTCGACCGTGACCTCCCACGGCGTGCCGGAGATCTGGTCGCGCATCAGCAGCACGTTGCGGACGCCGAGGACGCGCAGGTAGTCGACGCTGGTCTGATCCGGGAAGGAGAGCGTCACCCGGCGCACCTCGTCGAGCTGGTGCGGGGTGAAGCCGCTGCCCCCGTTGACCACGTCCTGGAACCTGGTCGTGGACCAGAGCATCACGGGCTGGTCGAGGTTCTGGCTGCTCGGCAGCACCAGCAGCGGGCCGTCCACGGTCCGCATCGCGGCGGGCTGCTGCGGCACGACCGGGTGCGGCGTGACGTTCAGGCCCTCGGCGATCACCAGCACCAGCGGCAGCAGGGTGGCCAGTCGCAGCCACGGGCCCGGCCACGAGGGGATCCGCTCGGCGCAGATCTCCCGCACCCGCGTGGCGAACGCGCTGACCGCGCCCGCCGCGAGCAGCCCGAGCAGCAGCGTGGTCCAGAGCATCAGCCGGCCGGGGGTGCGCAGGCCGCTCCACCCGGGCAGGTGCTCGAAGAGGGGCACGTAGGTGTACGTGCCGTCGAAGAACCGGGTGCCCATGGCGAGCACCATGGTCACCACCACCCCGGCGAGCAGCAGCAGCCGGTGGCGCAGCTTCCAGACGGAGAAGAAGAGCCCGCCGGCGGCGAGCGCGTAGAGCACGAACCCGGGCAGCAGGGTCATCTCCGGGTGCCAGGGCAGCGCCGCCCGCGCGCCCTCGTGCAGCTCGCCCCAGACACGCGACTCGGCAGGCGCGGTGAAGAAGCCGCTCGCCGGAGGGGAGAAGATGCCGATGTCGCCGACCGTCCGCTCCGCCTGCGGGTGCTGCTCCTTCACGGTGAAGTACGGAACCGCCAGCAGCGCGCCGACACCGGCGAAGAGCAGCCCGCCGACCAGGTCCGCGGCCAGCAGCCGGCGCCCGAACGGGCGCTTCACGGCCCAGAACCAGGTTCGCCGGACGTACCAGGTCACGGCGGCGACGACCACCGTGCCGCCGAGGAAGTACGCGAACGGCAGCCCGATGCCGAAGCCCAGGCTGAGCTGCCAGGCGGCCACCAGCCAGCCGGTGTAGACCCAGCCGTCGTGCCGGCGCTCCGGGCGGTAGCCGTGGCGGAGTGAGTAGCCGTGCCCTCGCGCCAGCATGGCCAGCGCCAGCGGGATGCCGCCGTTGGAGATCACGTGCAGGTGCCCGGCCTGCGCGAGCAGCCAGGGCGCGTAGGCGTAACCGACCCCGGCCACCGCCCCGCCGATCCGGCCCGCGCCGAGCTGGCGGGCCAGCGCGTACGCCCCGAGCGTGGCGAGCGCGTGGGCCAGCACGAACATGATGTTGTAGCGCAGCACGGCGGCCTCGGGGCCGGTGCCGATCATGCCCGCCGGGGCGTAGCCGAGCAGCGTGTCGGAGAAGGCGAAGCTCCAGTCTTCCGGGAAGAAGGTGTTCGACTGCCAGAGCTGCGCCGGGTTGGTCAGCAGGATGTGCCCGGACCAGGCCATCTGCCACGCCTGCAGGCTCGGGTCCCAGTAGTCCTGCGGGAGGGTGTGCAACGGGTAGCGCAGGGTCGGCCAGGTCATCAGGACGGCCAGCACCAGCGAGCCGAGCGTCGCGAGCGTCCACTCGTGGATCAGCACGCGACCGACCGCCCGGGCGGCACGCCGTACCCAGCTCGGCCGGGGTTCCGGGGCGGACGCGAAGGCGGCCCACCGGTCCGGCTTCCCCGCCTCCTTGCCGCCCTCATCGGCCTTGCCGCTCTCCTTGCCGTCGCCGGCCTTGTCCGTGCCGTCCTTGGTGGCACCGTCCTTGTCCGTGCCGGCCTTGGCGGCACCGTCCTCGCGGTCCTTGCCGTCGGCGTCCTTGGCCGTGCCGTCGCCGGTGGTGCTGCCGTCACCGGCGGCGGCCTTGGCGTCGCCGCCGGTCGTGACGTCGTCGCTGGCTCCGGCGTCACCGGGCTTGGTTCCGGCGTCGCCGAGCCTGCTCCTGGCGTCTCCGCCGTTCGTGGCGTCGCCGGCCTTGGCGTCGCCGGTGCCGCTGACCGTGCCCGGCCGGTCGTTGCCCTTGCCGCTCGTGCCGCGGGCCTCCCTGCTGGCCGGGTCCTTGTCGGCGGGGCGGGTCCCGGCGGGAGCACCGGCCGTCGGCGCGGTGCCGCCACCCGTGTCGCTGGCCGGGCCGGCCGGGTCGGAGACGTCCGCGCGCGCGGCGTCGGTGGAGGTGGTCGGGCCCGAGGGGCCGGCCGGCGCGTCGCCGCCGGAAGCCGTCGACCGGTCGGCGGCGGGGTGGGGGCCGCCGGTGGCGGACTGGTCGGTCGTCATCCGGTGGGGCTCTCCGCGCCGAGCCGGTCACGCAGGAAGGTGATGTCGGCACCCTGGCCCTCGACGCCGCCCGGGGTCTCGACGATCACCGGCGCGCCGGCCGCGCGGATCACCGCCACCAGCAGTTCGGGGTCGATCGTCCCGCCGTCGAGGTTGTCGTGCCGGTCCTGCCCGGAGTTGAACGCTCCCTTGGAGTTGTTGGCGTGCACCAGGTCGATCCGTCCGGTGATCGCCTTGACCCGGTCGACCAGACCGAGCAGCTCCTCGCCGCCGGCGTGCGCGTGGCAGGTGTCCAGGCAGAAGCCCACCTCGTAGTCGCCCACGGCGTCCCAGAGCCGGGCCAGCGCGTCGAGCCGCCGGGCGCACGCGTTGTCGCCCCCGGCGGTGTTCTCGATCAGGACCGGCAGCTCGAAGCCGCCCGAGTCCGCTGCGTACGCGAAGGTCTTGCGCCAGTTGTCGAACCCGACGGCGAGGTCGTCCCCCGCGTTGACGTGCCCGCCGTGCACGATCAGCCCCTTCGCGCCGATGGCGGCGGCCGCCTGGGCGTGCCCGAGCAGCAGCTTCCGGCTGGGAATGCGGATCCGGTTGTTCAGGGTCGCGACGTTGATGACGTACGGCGCGTGGACGTAGAGGTCGACGTCCGCCGCCCGTAGCTGCTCCGCGTCCTCCCGGGGCTTCGGGGCTTTCCACCCCTGCGGGTCGGCGAGGAAGAACTGTACGGCCCCGGCCTCTCGGGCCGTCGCCTCCGCCAGCGGGTCGGTCGAATCGACGTGGGCTCCGATACGCATGCACGGGAGCCTACGTCGCCGCGCCGACAGCCGGGCGACGGCGGCGGTGGGGAGTGGGAAGCGTACCCGCGTCACCTCCCGGCGTCGGCGGTCGTTGATGCGAGTGGGATCCACGGTTGGTGCTCCCGTGCGAGGCGGCCGCAGGTCGCCCGCCGGGGTGGCCGAGCCGCCCGGGAAGCGGGGG
>NZ_JBFAVI010000305.1:0-3491 GCF_040679695.1 Micromonospora sp. NPDC052213 | reverse complement strand
GCGAACCGCCGCTCGGGCCTCGGGCCCCTGCTCGGCTACGGGATGGGCATCGCCGCCGGTGTCGGCTACGCCGTGCTGACCCGGGGCCGTCGGATGCCGCTTCCCCTGGCGGCCGGGGTGCTCGGCGGCGGCGTGATGACGATGTCCGACGGATCGATGACCCTGCTGGGAGTGACCGACCCGCGGCGCTGGCGCCGGTCGGACTGGGTCGCCGACATCGTGCCGCACGTCGCGTACGGCATGGCGGCCGCAGCCACCTGGAACCGGCTGCGGCCGCCCGTGTCGGGCCGGGGTCGTTAGCCCCGGCCGCTCTCGTCGTCGGCGACCGGCTCCGTCGCCGGGCCGTACGGCGAGACCTGCCCCCGGGGCACCGGCCGGCCCTCGTCGCCGCCGGACGAGCCTCGGTTGCGCGGGTGGCCGCCCGGGCTCGGGACCTTGCTGTACTGGCTGGTGGCGCCCTTGTCGTTGCGGCGCAGTTCCTCCTGCTGCGGATTCACCACGGGTCTTCTCCTTCCGGGGTTCGACCGTGTCCCACCTCGGTTACCCGGCGCCGTGGGTGGCATGCCGGCCCGGGCGGACGGTCGCAGGGCTGACCCGGCGCCCAGCGGGTACACCCCGAGGATGGGCGACGACCGGAGGATGGCGCGGGTCCTGCTGGACCGGCGGGGCACCACGTACGCCGAGGAGGCGGGCATCCGGCTCGCCGACCGGCCCGCCCCGCTCTACCAGTTGCTGGTGCTCGCCACGCTGCTGAGCACCAGGATCCGGGCCTGCGTCGCGGTGTCGGCCGCCCGGGAGCTGTTCGCCGCCGGATACCGGACCCCGCAGGCGATGGAGGCGGCGAGCTGGCAGGACCGCGTCGACGCGCTGGGCCGGGGCCACTACCGCCGCTACGACGAGCGGACCTCGACGATGCTCGGCACCGGCGCCCGGCTGTGCCTGGACCGCTGGCGGGGCGACCTGCGCCGGCTGCACCGCGAGGCCGACGGCGAGCCGCCCGCGCTGCGCCGGCTGCTGACCGAGTTCCCCGGCATCGGCCCGACCGGCGCCGACATCTTCCTGCGCGAGGCACAGGTGGTCTGGCCGGACCTGCGCCCGTACGCCGACCGCCGCGCCCTGTCCGGCGCGGAGCGGCTCGGCCTGCCCCGCTCGCCGGACAAGCTGGCCGGGCTGGTCGAGCCGGCCGACTTCGGCCGGCTCGCCTCGGCGCTGGTGCGGGTGTCGCTCGGCGAGGAGTCCGCCGGCGAGGTCACCCGCGCCGCCGGGCGGTGAGGCAGGCTCACTTGACCGGCTTGTCGCCCGGCTTCGTCAGGTTCCACACCAGCAGCGCCGCCAGCAGCGCGAGCACCACGAGCCCGCCCGACACGCCGCGACCGTCCTCCTCGCTGCGGCCGGTGGTGCCGAAGTAGATCACCGCGAGCCCGGCCAGCACGGTGACGAACGTCCGCATCCCTCGGTCCTTCACGTACCGGACGGTACGCCCGCCCCAGGCCCGACGTGGCCGGTTCGTCCGGATTCACCCGACCGTGGCGGCCCCGGGTCAGGCCCCGGTGGCGGCGCCCCGCAGCCGGACCCGGCGGATCGTCCGGCCGGACACCTCCACCACCTCGACCGTCAGCCCCGGCAGATGCACCGTCTCCCCGGGCCCGGTCGGCAAGTGCCCCAGCCCGGCCAGCACCAGCCCGGCCACCGTCGTGTACTCCCGCGACGGCCGGAAGTGCAGCCGCACCCCGACATCGGCCAGGTCGTGCAACGGGAAGTCGCCGGGCAGCAGCAGCGAGCCGTCCGGTTCCCGGGCCACCCCGGTCACGTCCCGGTCGGTCTCGTCGTACAGCTCCCCCACCACCTCCGCCAGCAGGTCCTCCAGGGTCACCAGGCCGTCGACCCCGCCGTGCTCGTCGACGACCAAGGCGAGCTGCTGGTGGCACAGCCGCAGCCGGCGCAGCGCGTCGGACACCGGCAGGGTGCCGGGCAGCAGCAGCGGCGGGCGCGCCCGGTCGCCGACCGCCGCCGCGCCCGCCGCGACGAGGTCCCGGATGTGCACCACGCCGCGCACGTCGTCCAGCCCCCCGGGCCCGACGACGGGGGCACGGGACCGGCCGGCGGCGGCGAGCCGGCGCAGCCCCTCGTCGGAGGGCAGGGTCGCGGGGAGCGCGGTCACCTCCAGCCGGGGGACGAGGATCTCCCGCAGCGTCCGGCCGGCGATGTCGAACGCTCCGGTGAGGATCTCCCGCTGCTGCGCGGACAGGCCCCGCTGGCTGACCACGATCTCCCGCAACTCCTCCTCGGTCATCTCCGTACGACTGGCCCGCGGGTCCCCGCCGGCGAGCCGCACCACCACGTCGGTGGCCTTGCTCAGCAACCAGACCGCCGGTCGGGACACCCGGGCCAGCAGGTCCAGCGGGCCGGCGCTGAGCAGCCCCCACCGCTCCGCGCGCTGCATCGCCAGCCGCTTCGGCGCCAGCTCGCCGACGACCAGGGTGACGAAGGTGAGCAGCACGGTGACCAGGACGACCGCGGCGCCCCGCGCGGCCTCGCCGAGGAAACCCAGCGGCCCGACCAGCGGCTCGGCCAGCGAGACCGCGGCGGCGGCGGAGGCGAGGAACCCGGCGAGGGTGATGCCGAGCTGGATGGTGGCCAGGTAGCGGTTGGGGTCGCGGACCAGCCGTGCCAGCCGCTCCCCCGAACGGCTGCGCCGACCCAGCTGCCGCACCTGCCCCTCGCGCAGCGTCACGAGCGCCATCTCGCTGCCCGACAGGGCCGCGTTGACGAGCACCAGCACGGCCACCAGCGCGAGCTGCCCGAGCGGTGCCCCCATGTCAGTCGACCTCCAGGTCGTCGAGGGAGATCTTGTGCGTCATCAGCCACCGCGCCAGCGCCGACATCCCGAACAGCCACAGCGGCGCCGACTCGGTGGTGCCGTTCGTCGCGAAGATCGCGAAGCGCAGGTCCGGAGCGCGGTACGCCTCGATCCGCCATTTGTGCTGCTTGTCCCGCCAGACCGCGGAAGGGTCCATGGCGCCACGCTAGGCGACCGCCCGCCCCGCCGGGGCGGCTTCAGCACGGGGCCGCGACCACGACCCGGGCGTCGTCGGGCAGCCGCCGGGTGGCGCCCCGGCGGTCCAGCAGCTCCAGCAGCGGCACGGCGACGCGGCGGGTGGTGTCCAACGCCTGCCGGGCGGCGCTGAGCGTGAACGGCTGCGGCAGCCCGGCCAGCACCCGTACGGCCTCGTCGACCGCGCCGGGCAGCAGCACCACGTTCTCGGCGACCCGCAGCAGCGCACCGGCCCGCACCGCCGCGCCGATCTCCCGGGGCCCCAGACCCAGCTCCGCCAAGCGCTCGGCCTCCGGGGCCCGGAACGGGCGGTCGGCGTACTCGGCGCGGACCCGGGCGACGGCGCGGGCCACCGGCTCCGGCAGCGCGTCGGCGGCGGCCGCGGTGACCCGGCCGGCGTGCAGCCGCAGCGGCGGCCGGACCAGCGCCTCGACCA
>NZ_JBFAVI010000304.1:0-3538 GCF_040679695.1 Micromonospora sp. NPDC052213 | reverse complement strand
GGCGCACGGCGCCGGGGACGCGGAGACGGTCGCCGAGATCATGGCGGGCAGCTGACCCGGGACGAACGGCGCGTGGCCCCCCCCCCGGCCGGGCCGGCCCCCCCGGGGTGGGGGTGGGGGGCCGGGGGGGGGGGGGCGCCGCCGGCCCCCGGCCCCCCCCCACCGCGGGTTCCGGTCACCGACCGGAGGCGGGCTACGGCGAAGACCCTGGGCGCTGTCGCGTTGTCGGATCGGTGGACACGCCGAGCCTTGTCAGGGCGCACCAGCGGCAGGGGCTGTGGCCGTGGACCGTGGACGGCCCCGGCCGGAGCCTGGAGACGGTCCGACCGGGGGCCACCGATCATGAAAGCGGATCGCCCGAGCGTGAGCCTGTCCGTCCGGTCACGGCTCCGGTCACGGACTCGTCCGTCCATGACCGGCCCGGTGCGGGGCGGAGGACCGCATGCCGTAGCACCCGGCGCATCATCGCGGGCCGCATGAGCGCCTGAGGGGGATCGATCAGACCCGCCACACGCATGAACCCCTTCGTCACTTCCGGGTCCTGGGTGGCGGCGTACTGAAGGCGGGCCATGTAGGCGTTGCCGATCCGCACCTTGAGGGTGCGCTTGCCCTCCACGCCCGGGAAGTCGAGGTCGCCGCCCGCGGCGATGTCCCACGGGGTGTCGATGACCCTGGACAGATCAGCGAAGAAGCGCTGCGGTGTGGGCGCACGCCCCTCACGCAGATGCTGCCGCAGCGTCATCGCCTCGATCGCGGCGACGCTCATGCCTTGGCCGTAGACGGGGTTGAAGCTGCAGAAGGCGTCGCCGATGACCAGGTACCGGTCGGGGAGGCGCAGCAGTCGCTCGTACCGCCGGCGGACGCTGGCGGGGAAGCGGAAGGAGACGGGGTCATCGAGCGCCTCGGCGTCGCGAACCGCGTGGTAGACGTCGGGCACCGGCAGGGAACGAACGAATTCGAGGAACGCCCCGGGTTCGGTGGGCGGGTAGTCCCCGAGCAGTCCGGTCAGCGAGAGAATGCAGACGTCCCGGCCGACCTGGCCGAAGAAGGCCCCTCGCGGGTGGCCCGGGGAAGCGACCGGGTTGATCGACTGCACGCCGTCGAACATCTCGGGACGGGTGCGATAGTGCCGGGTCGTGTACGCGAGCCCGACCTTGACCCGTTCCTCCTCCGGCCGCTGGTATCCCAGACTCTCGAGCCAGGCAGGCGTACGGGAGCCTCGGCCGGTCGCGTCGACGACCAGATCGGCATCCAGCACCTCGACGTCGGCGTTTCCGGTCCGCCGCTGCACCCGTACCCCGACGATCTGCTCCCGATCGTCGGTGGCGACGAGGCCGAGCACGTCACACTCCTGTATGAAGGTGACGTTCGGCAGGGCCGCGACCCGGTTGCGGACGTGGTTCTCCAGGACTGGGCGGGGGGCGGTCACCGAGATGAGCCCGGTGTGGGCGGGCTGTATCTTCCGGCCGTTGAAGAACCACCGCATCTCCCCCAGATCGCCGGTGGGCACCCCGCTGGCGCGCAGTTCGTCGGTGATCCCGGGGAACAGCTCCTCGAGGATGAGGTGTCCCCGTGCGTGCAGGCCGTGCGCGTGGACGGTGTGCGGCGCACCCTTGCGGGGCGTGCTGACGCCCAGCACCTTGTCACGCTCCACGACGACGACGTCCGCGTAGGATTCGGCCAGGACCCTGGCCGCGAGGATGCCGCCCATGCTTCCGCCGAGCACGACGGCGCGGGCTCCGATATGACTCATCGACGTTTACCTTCCTGATGGGAACCGGGACCGATCGGCCTGCCGCGGTGCGACGTCAGCATGGAGGCGCCTTTCGATGGCCGTCGGTCGGCCGAGGACCGGCCGGGGTTCTCGAAGGGTCGAACCGGCCTGAGCGTCGTTTACGGGGCTACCGCCAGGGTTGTCACCGGCGGCTCCCGTGGCATCTCCCCGCGTGCGATGCCGGCGACGTGCATCAACATGGGTCCGCACCGGTGCGGCAGGGCCGGCCGACGGAGAGTGCGACACGGCGGGAAGTCTTTGCCGTCAACCGCGACGGCGACCGCCATGTGCAGGGGTGAGCGCCGTGCGGTGGGACCGCCCGTCGAGTGGTGCGCGGGAGCCGGGAGCGGTCTTGTCCACCGCGGATACCACGAGTCCTCCGACCGCGACACCGAAAGGGGTCGAGGTGCGCCAAGGCAAACCGTGACGAGCGGTAACTCCTGGGACGGTGCGACGGCTCGTCAGCCCAGATCGTTCAGGCGGACGCTGAGACCCTTTCCTTGGAATTCCTCGCACACGAACGCTGGCTGGCGAGGCTTGCTGAGCGCGGGGTCGTACCGGTAGCCGATCTCGGCGAAATCGAGAAGGTCATCCGGATTCTCGACGCGGGCTGTCAGCAGCCATCGAGCGAAGGCGCCGCGCGCGATCTTGGCGTGCACCACCACGAAACGCGGCTCTCCCGTCTTCGGCTGCACCGTCATGAAGCGGGGACTGATGAACCGGTCCCGGTCGAGGAACGCCGTGACGGTCTTGTTGTACTCCACTGCGGCGAGATTGACGATGACGCCCGTGGACGGCAGACACCGGGCGATGGAGTCGCCCCAGAATTCGTACAGGTTGGCGTAGGGCGGATCGGGCAGCCGGTAGCCCATCTCGAGTCGGTACGGCTGAACCGCGTCGTGAGGACGCAGGATCCCGTACAGACCGGAAAGGATCCGCAGGCGGTCGTCTGCATACGCGCGGTCGGCCGCCGAGAAGTCACACGCGCGCAGCCCGCTGTAGATGTCGCCCGCGAAGCTGTCGATTGCCGGAGACTGCCGCTCCGGCTCGACGCCCCAGCTCGCGAGGAGCGCATGGGTCTTCTCGGCCAGCGCCGGCGAGATCTCCATGACGGTCGCCAACTGCTCCACCGACAGGGTCTGCAGATAGGCCGCCAGTTCCTCGGCCCTGCCGCGCAGTGCCGGCTCGGTCAGTGTCGCGTCGCCGCGGGGCGCCGACCGCATGACCTTGGAGGTGTGGATGAGGACGATCATCACTTGTCGATCGACTTGATGAGTTCCTTGATGACGCGCTTCAGCTCGGTCTTCTTGGCTCGCGCGTCCTTCATGTCCTGGAAGTAGGCCATCCGGCGACCGTCCGTGTAGTTGCCCTCCAGCAGCTTGCTGTCGATGTCCACCACCAGCGGGTTGTGGAACACCAGGTGGACGTGCTCCTTGGCCCACAGGTTGAACGTCGCCAGGTATTCCCCCTTGTAGGAGAACGACGGCGCCTTCCACTTGATCTGCTCGGTGATCTTCGGATTGATGGCCTTGATGCTCTCGCGGAGCATCTCGACCTCCGCCTTGAAGGGGTGGTCGAGTTTGTCCATGAACGCGTCAACCTCGTCAGTCTTGTTGACGGTGTTGTCGACCTTGCCCATTTCGCCTCCGCACCGAGATCGATACCCCTGGCGAGCATACCGAATTCAGGCGTCGGTTCACGGTGGCAAAACGTGGCCCGGACCTCCGAGCGGGTGGTGGTGGGTCAGCCCGCGACGCACCACCA
>NZ_JBFAVI010000303.1:0-3648 GCF_040679695.1 Micromonospora sp. NPDC052213 | reverse complement strand
GCGCGCTGGTGTGCGTGGACCGCCGTCTCGTTCCCACCCGCACGGGGCCCGGATCGACCAGACGGTGCGGCGCCCCCTCGGCGAAGCGCGGTTCGCCGAGGCGGCTCGGGAGGGCACCGAGACGAGCTGGAGTCAGCTGGTCGAGGTCACGCTCGCTTCGTGAACGTGGAACGCGCCCACAGGTACCCGACGAGAGCGAGGCCGACGCACCAGGCGAGGGCGGGGATCACGTCGCCGGAGGACGGTGCACCGGTGAGGAACCCGCGCAGGGTTTCGATGATCGGCGTGAAGGGCTGATACTCCGCGAACTCCCGAAGCCCGGGCCCCATCTTGTCCGCCGGCACGATCGCGCTGCTGAAGAACGGCAGCATGACCAGCGGCACGGAGGCGAGACCCGCCGTTTCCGGAGACTTCGCCGACAATCCCAGGGCCACCGTGAGCCAGCCGGCCGCGAAACCGAGCAGCACGATCATGCCGATCGCGCCGAGCCAGTCGAAGAAACTCGCCGACGGGCTGAACCCCAGCAGGAAGGCCACCCCGATGAGGGCCGCAACGGCGACCAGGTTGGTCAGCACAGTGGCGATGACGTGACCGGTCAACACCGCACCACGGGAGACGTGCATGACCTTGAACCGGTTGATGATGCCATTCGTCATGTCGGAGTTCACCGCCGTCGCGGTGGAACCCAGCCCGTAACAGACAGCCAACAGCATCAGCCCCGGCGTCGCGTAGTCGATGTAGTCGACACCGACGTTGAAGGCGTCTCCGAACATGTACACGAACATCAACATGATCACGATCGGCATCAGGACCGCGTTGAACACCGAGGTCGGATTCCGGGCGACGTGCTTGAAGTTGCGACGCAACATGACCATCGAGTGGGACCTGGTGCTCATTTCGCGGCCACCTCCGTGGTACGGCCCGTCAGGGCGAGGAAAACGTCATCGAGGTCCGGTGTCTGCACGGAGAGTCCCTCGGCACTGATCGCGTACTCGTCGAGCCGATCCAGCAGAGCCCGCAGCGACGTCGTCCCGCCGTCGCTGGGAACCCGCAGGGCCAGTGCCTCGTCGTCCCGGGTGGAGTCGCTGAGGACCCGCGCAGCCGCGTCGAGTTCGGCGACGGTGGTGAACCGGAGCCGGACGTGGGTCCCGGGGATCTGACGCTTGAGGTCGTCGGGTGTGCCCTGAGCGACCAGCCGGCCCTGATCGAGTACCGCGATCCGGTCGGCGAGCTGATCGGCTTCCTCGAGGTACTGGGTGGTGAGGAAGATGGTCACACCGTCGGCCACCAGGTCACGGATGATCGACCACATCGTGCGTCGGCTGCGCGGATCGAGTCCGGTCGTCGGCTCGTCGAGGAAGATGATCCGCGGGTTGCCGACGAGCGTCATCGCCAGATCCAGCTTCCGGCGCATACCCCCGGAGTAGGTCGACACCGGCTTCCGCGCCGACTCGACCAGGTCGAACCGTTCCAGAAGTTCCGTCACGACCCGCTTCCCGTCCCTGGTGGGCACCTGGCTCAGGTCCACCATCAGCTGCAGGTTCTCCCGCCCGGTCAGCAGATCGTCCACCGCCGCGAACTGGCCGGTGACCCCGATCGCCGCGCGCACCGCCTTGGCCTCGGTCACGACGTCGTGTCCGGCGACGCGTACCGTCCCACCGTCGGCTTTCACCAACGTGGTCAGCACGTTCACCGTCGTCGTCTTACCCGCCCCGTTGGGACCGAGTAGGGAGAAGATCGTGCCCGCGCGGACATCCAGATCGATGCCGTCGAGCACGACCTTGTCCTTGTATGCCTTGCGCAGTCCTGAGACCGCAATCGCTGAACCTGTCATGCGACCACCATGGGCGCCCGGCCTGTCACCCACCTGACACGACGCTGACACGGCCACTGACACGGGGTTCTACCTCGTCACATCGAATGGCCGTCAGCCTCGTTTCGCCGAAGGCACCGCCGCCTCACCCTGGTAGCGTTCACGGCATGTCTGCTGCTTCGTGCGCGGCCGCTTGCGCCGCAGTGACCAGGACGTCCCGCTAGCGGCGGGACGTTCGACTCACACACTCCTCCTGGACGTCCAGCCGCTTCGTGACCAGACCGGAGCGGCACGTTCGTGCTGCTCAGAACTTCCTCTGAGCGACGGAGCACCTGATGTTCCCAGGCATCCTTTCTTCACGCGGGCAGAGCCCGTCCCCTGCACGCGCATGGCTGGTGCTGTGCGCGGTGTCCATGCTGCAGTTCTTCATCGCGGTCGACGTGACCGTGGTCAACATCGCCCTACCCTCGATCGGCGCCGACTTCGATGTCGACGGGCACGCTCTCACCTGGGTCGTGGTCGGGTACACGGTCACCGGTGGCGGGATGTTGATGCTCGGTGGCCGGCTGGGCGACCTGCTCGGGCGGCGGCGCGTTCTGCTGCTCGGCACCGGCCTGTTCGGCGCCGCGTCGCTGCTGGCAGGCCTGGCCCCCGCCTTTGACCTGCTGGTGGCCGCGCGCCTGCTGCAGGGCGCCGGCGAGGCCATCGCGCTGCCTGCCGCGATGGCCACCATCGTCCTGATGTTCCCCGAAGGCCCGCGTCGGTCGCGGGCCCTGAGCGTGTGGGCGGCGGTGGCCAGCTGCGGTCTCGTGCTCGGATTCGTCCTGTCCGGAATCATCACCGCTCATCTGGGATGGCGGTGGGTCTTCCTGGTCTCGGTCCCGTTCATCCTGGTCGTGCTGCTGGCAGCCCTCTTCCTGGTCGAGGGTGACCGACCCACGGCCAAGGACGCACCGCCGCTGGACCTTCCCGGCGCGCTGCTGCTGACCGCCTGCCCGCTGCTGTTCACCTACGGCGTGGTCGAGGCCGGTGAACCCGGAACGCCCGCATGGGTGGTTCCGGGGGTGCTGGCCGGGGCGGTGGCCGCCGGGGCCGGGTTCGTGCGGGTCGAGGCACGCTCGCCCAACCCGCTGCTGCCGCTGCGCTTCTTCGCCAACCGTACGCGTGTGGCGGCCAACCTGGCCACGATGCTGCTGAGCGGGGCTTTGTCGACCTCGTTCCTGCTGTTCACCTTCTATCTGCAGGACCGGTTGGGCATCGGCCCGCTCGGCGCGGGCCTGACGATGCTGCCTCTGGCGGTCTCGCTGATCGTGTTCTCCATGCTCGTACCCCGTCTGCTGGGCCGCTGGGGAGCACGCGCGTGCGTGCTTGCCGGCATCGGGTTCACCGTGGCCGCGATGGCCGCGATCGCGCTCGTCTCTGCCCTGCGGGCAGGTGGGGTGGCGTTGATCCCGGCCATGCTCCTGATCGCGGCTGGGATGGGGTTCGGCATCGTGGGGCTGCAGTACCTTGCGGTCAGCGGCGTCACCGAGGACGACGCCGGGATCGCCTCGGGCGTCCAGCGGGCGGCTGACCAGTTGGGCGGTGCGACCGGGGTGGCAGTGTACGTAGGGATCGGGTTCGCTCCGACCCTGCACTCCCTCGATCCGTTCCTGGTCGCCACCTTGCTGGCCGCCGTGGGGCTCATGACCGGTGCGGTCGTGGCCTGGGGCACGCCCGCACCCGCTTCCGCTCCCGCACCCGCAGCGGACCTGCAGGAACAGGCCGGGTGACCCTTTGCCCCGTCGGGGGGGGGGGGCCGGGGGGGGGGGCGGGCCGCCGGGGCGCTCAGGCCC
>NZ_JBFAVI010000302.1:0-3656 GCF_040679695.1 Micromonospora sp. NPDC052213 | reverse complement strand
CGAGAGCATCGGCTCCGGGACGACCTGGTGACGGGGCAGCGTCGAGAGCCGAAACTCCCGGGCGATCATGGCCTGCGTCGCCTCTGGCGCCGCCTCACCGGCCCCTTCCGACGGCCCTGAAGCGGGTCAGGCGACGGGTGCCTTGCCGAGGGCGGCCTCGGCCTGGCCGTCGCCGGCGCCCTGCGGGGCCGGCGGCTCGTTGGCGGTCCGCAGCGGGATCTCCTTGATGAACCAGGCCAGCACCGGCACCGCCACGGTGAACAGCACCGCCCACCAGAAGACGTGCGAGATCGCGTCGGCGAGGCCACCGAGCACCAGCTCCCGCGCCTGCGCCGGCAGGTCCTTGAGCCCCGCCAGGTCCATCGCGGCGCCGGCCTCGCCGCCGCCGCTGAACGCGCCACCGGCCGGGGAGCCGGCCAGCCGGTTGGCGAAGATCGCGCCGAACAGCGAGATGCCGAACGAGCCGCCGATCGAGCGGAAGAACGTGGCGGCGCCGCTCGCCGCGCCCAGGTCCTTCTGCGCCACGCTGTTCTGCGCGATGAGCATCGAGGTCTGCATGAGGAAACCCATGCCGACGCCGAGCACGATCATGTAGAGCGAGGACTCGAGCTTGCCGGTGTGCGCGTCGAGCAGGGTCAGCAGCCCCATGCCCGCGGTCATCACCACGCCGCCCACGATCGGGTAGATCCGGTACCGCCCGGTCTTCGTGATCGCGCGACCGACCACCAGCGAGACCACCAGCATGCCGAACATCAGCGGAAGCAGTAGCAGCCCGGAGTTCGTCGCCGAGGCGCCCTGCACGGTCTGCTGGTACAGCGGCAGGAAGTTCATCGCGCCGAACATCGCGAAGCCGAGCAGGAAGCCGATCACGGAGATCAGCGCGAAGTTGCGGTTGGCGAAGAGCCCCAGCGGCAGGATCGGTTCGGCGGCCCGCCGCTCGACCAGACCGAAGACCACCAGCGCGACCACGGCGAGCGCGGCCAGGCCGAGGATCTGCGGCGACACCCACGCGTACTCGTTGCCGCCCCAGGTGGTGACGAGCACGATCGCGGTGATGCCGACCGAGAGCAGCCCGGCGCCGAGCCAGTCGATCCGGTGTTCGGTGCGGTACTTCGGCAGGTGCATGGTCGTGGCGAGGACCAGCAGCGCGACGCCGCCCAGCGGCAGGTTCACGTAGAACGCCCAGCGCCAGGAGAGGTGGTCGGTGATGAAGCCGCCGACCAGCGGGCCGGCCACCATCGCGATGGCCATGATGCCGGCGATCATGCCCTGGTAGCGGCCCCGCTCCCGGGGCGGCACCAGGTCGCCGATGATCGCCATCACGCCGACCATCAGGCCGCCGGCGCCGAGGCCCTGCACCGCCCGGAAGGCGATCAGCTCGACCATGCCGTCGCCCGGCCCGCCGAACAGGTCGGAGCCGGCCATCCCGCACAGCGCCGAGCCGACCAGGAAGACGACCACCGAGGTGAGGAAGACGGACTTGCGCCCGTAGAGGTCGCCGAGCTTGCCCCAGATCGGGGTCGAGACCGTGGTGCCCAGCACGTACGCCGTCACCACCCAGGTGAAGTGGTCGAGCCCCCCGAACTCGCCCACGATCCGCGGTAGCGCCGTGCTGACGATCATGTTGTCGAGCATCGCCAGCATCATGGCGATCATCAGGCCGAAGAGCACGACCCGCACGTTGGGTCGTGCCGGTTCCTGGCTTGCCTGCGTCATGGGTAAGCTCCCCCGAGATGTGCCGCACTTACTTGCCGCCCGGCTAGTTAACTTACTAGCCGCACGGTAAGTTGGGCGGCAGGACCGGTCAAGCGAATTGGGTGGCACACGTGAGGGAGAGCACAGGCGGCACGCGGGAGCGCATCAAGTCCGTCGCGCTGGAGCTCTTCACCGAGCAGGGGTACGAGAAGACCTCGCTGCGCGAGATCGCCGAACGGCTGAACGTGACGAAGGCCGCGCTCTACTACCACTTCAAGAGCAAGGACGAGATCATCAGCAGCGTCGTCGAGGACCGGCTGGAGCTGATGGACGGCCTCATCGCCTGGGCCGAGTCGCAGCCGGCGAGCCGGGACACCCGGCGCGCCGTGATCGGCCGGTACGCCGACGCCATGTTCGCCGGCGACGAGCCCTCGGTGATGCGGTTCTTCGAGCAGAACCAGACCGTGCTGAAGAGTCTCGCCGCCGGGCAGCAGATGCGCGGCCGGATGCTGCGGCTGGCCGAGATGCTCTGCCGGGGAGACGACTCGCCCGCCGCGCAGCTCCGCGCGATCCTGTCGCTCTTCGCCGTGCACAGCAGCTGGTTCGCGATCCGCACGCCGGGCATCACCGACACGGAGCGGAGAAGGCTCGCGCTGGAGATGGCCGACGAACTGCTCGCCCCCATCGGGACCGGGCGCGACGCCGCCGCGACGGAGGCGCCCTGACGCCCGCCGGCCCCGGCGACACGCCGGCCCGGTCCGGGCCGGATCAGGCGCCGGTGAGCTCCAGCCGGAGGGCGAGCAGTTCCACCCCGGCCAGGGGCGACCAGTCCAGCTCCGGCACGCGCACGAAGCCCCGGCGCCGGTAGAGCCGCTGGGCGGAGGCGGCGAAGCCGTGGCGGACGCAGATCATCACCGCCGAGCAGCCCAGCTCGGTCGCCCGGGACACGCACGCCTCGACCAGGGCCGCGCCGACGCCCCGGCCCTGCGCGGCCGGGTCCACGGCCAGCATCCGGAACTCCGCCTCGCCCGCCCCGGACAGCTCCGCGTACCGGGTGCCGGGGAGGACGAACGTCACCGATCCGAGCACCGCGCCGGTCTCCTGGTCGACGGCGACGAGGACCTCGCCGTGCTCCGACCGGACCGCCACGTCGGCGAGCACGGCGGCGTAGCCGTGCTCGCCCTTGAGCTGGCCGTCGGCCTCGTACGCGGCGACCGTCAGCCGGGCCACCGCCGCGAAGTCGGCCGGCCCGGCCCGCCGCACCGAGAGGCCGGTCAATCGATCACCGCGATGAGGTCCCCGTCCTGCA
This sequence comes from Micromonospora sp. NPDC052213, assembly GCF_040679695.1. Taxonomy (NCBI): domain Bacteria; kingdom Bacillati; phylum Actinomycetota; class Actinomycetes; order Micromonosporales; family Micromonosporaceae; genus Micromonospora; species Micromonospora sp. NPDC052213. Next base: position 652 of record NZ_JBFAVI010000302.1, on the reverse strand, counting down.
CGACGTCACCCTCGTTGACCGCGAGCTGCCTGACGACACCGTCGGACTCGGCGACGACCGGGATCTCCATCTTCATCGACTCCAGGATCACCAGCGTGTCCCCCTCGGACACGGTGTCCCCGGCCGACGCGACGACCTTCCAGACGTTCGCCACCATCTCGGCGCGGATCTCCTCGGCCATCTCCACGGCCCCTTCTCTCGCGTGTTGCCTGCCGACGTATCCAATCATGCGGACGCCCCGCGGCGGGCGTGGAGCGGTCGCGTCCGGATGATCCACTGTCGGGTCGGCGTGCCGCCGCGTCCCGCCCGGCCGGGATGCGGCGACACGGCGAGGCGGCCGGCGTGTCGCGCGGCGCGCGTACGGCCGGCCGCCCCGGCGCACCACGGCGGGTGCCGGCAGCACTAGCATCAGCGGGTCGGACCCGGCGCCGGGAGGACCGGTGCGTGCACCGGCGCCGAGGTCGTGCGCAGGCGGATCCGACCATCACGAGGAGGTCACCATGGCGAAGAAGGCCCGGAAGAAGAAGGCCCGGAAGAAGAGCGGCGCCAACCACGGCAAGCGCCCCAACTCCTGATCCGGCGGCCGGGCCCACGGCCCGGCGTCGATCAGCCAGCGAAACGCCGGTGGCCCGGGGGGGCGTGGCACCCGGCC
>NZ_JBFAVI010000301.1:0-3728 GCF_040679695.1 Micromonospora sp. NPDC052213 | reverse complement strand
GTCTTCCAGCGGCAGTTGGTGGCCGGCGCGCTGGCCGGCTCCGGCAAGTGAGCCCGCCGGTGGAGGTTTCCGGTGCGGGACGGTCCGCCGGGCCACGGGAGCGCGCGACACCGCGCTCAGCATCCCGCGGGACGGCCCGCGTGGTGGAAGACCGGATACGCCCACAGCGGTTCGCCGTCGGCGTCGGCGATCTCGGCGAACAGGTGCGCCAGGGACCGGGTCCAGCGGGCCTGCACGGCGGACGCGCCGGTGACCCGCCGGGCGTACGGGTGACCGTGCCGGGTCCGCAGCACGCAGATCAGCAGCAGCCCGTGCCGGTAGATGTGGTAGTCGTAGATGCCGGCGTCGTCGAGCAACGCCGACATCTCCGGCCAGATCTCGGCGTGCCGGCGCTCGTACTCCCGTTCCGCCCCCGGGCGCAGCCGGTAGAGGTGGCACAGCTGGACCCCGGGCCCGGACTCCCCCGGCCCGGCCGCCCCGTCCGCACCGGAAACCTCCACCGGCGGGCTCACTTGCCGGAGCCGGCCAGCGCGCCGGCCACCAACTGCCGCTGGAAGACCAGATAGATGATCAGCACCGGCAGCAGCGCGACGATCAGACCGGCGCTGACCAGCGGCACCGACACGTCGTACTGGCCGCTGAGCAGGGAGACACCGACCATCAACGTCTTGCTGTCCGAGCCGCCCATGATGACCAGGGGCAGCAGCAGGTCGTTCCACATCCAGACGAAGTTGAAGATGGCCAGCGCGGCCAACGCCGGGGTCGCGATCGGCGCCAACAGACGGAACAGGATGGTGAAGTGGCCGGCGCCGTCCACCCTGGCCGCCTCGATCAGCTCGTCGGGCACCTGCTGGAAGTAACCGGCCAGCTGGTACGTGCCCAACGGCAGGCCGAACGCCGCGTACGCCAGGATCAGGCCCTGGTACTGCCCGGACATGCCCAGGTCCAGCACGGTCTGGTACAGCGGATAGATGATCGCCTGGCTGGGGATGGTCAACGTGACGATGATCAGCAGGAAGACCAGCTTGCCGCCCCGGAAACGCAGCTTGGTCACCGCGTACGCGACCAGCAGCGCGGCCAGCACCGACAGCACCAGCCCACCGGCGGTGGTGATCAGGGAGTTCAGCAGCAGCCGCGGCATGTCCATCCGGCGGAACGCCTCGAGGTAGTTCTCCAGGGTCACGCCGGCCGGCAGGCCCAGCGGGTCCCGCGCGAAGCCCGTCTGCGTCTTCAGCGAGCTGACGATGGTGAACAGCAACGGGTAGACCGCCGCGACCGCGACGACCACCAGCGCGAAGGTCAACAGGTAACGCCCCAACTGGGCGGTGGTACGCCGATTCATCAGAGTAGCGGCGTGGAAACCCGGCCGTTCAGCGCCGGGAGGAAACGCCGCTCCCTCCCCTCAATGATCGTGCAACACAATGGACCGCTAGAATGTGAAATGTGGGCGGGATGGTGAAGCGGGCATATAAGTACCGCTTCTATCCCACCGGCGAGCAGGCCGAACAACTCAACCGCACCTTCGGGTGCGTACGCTTGGTCTACAACAAAGCCCTCGAGATGCGGACCCGCGCATACGCCACCCAACGCCACTCGATCAGCTACACGGAATCGTCGGCGGCCCTGACCGAATGGAAACGCGGCGCCGAACTGGCATTCCTCAACGAGGTGTCCAGCGTTCCGCTGCAACAAGCGTTGCGGCATCTGCACGCCGCCTACACAGCGTTCTTCGCCAAACGCGCCCGATACCCCCGTTTCAAGTCCAAGAGGAAGTCCCGGGCCAGCGCCGAGTACACCCGGTCGGCGTTCCGCTGGCGGGACGGGCAACTGACTCTCGCGAAGATGGACGCCCCGCTGGACATTGTGTGGTCGCGTCCGCTGCCCGACGGCGCCGTACCGTCCACCGTCACCGTGTCCCGAGACGCGGCCGGCCGCTGGTACGTGTCCCTGCTCGTCGAGGACCCGACCGTCGAGTCGCTCCCACTCATCGACACGGCGGTCGGCGTCGACGCGGGCCTGACCAGCCTGGTGACCTTGTCCACCGGGGAGAAGGTCACCAACCCCCGTCACGAGCAGGCCGACCGGCGGAAACTCGCCAAGGCCCAGCGGGACCTGGCCCGCAAGGAGAAAGGCTCCCAGAACCGGGCCAAAGCTCGACTCAAGGTCGCCAGGATTCACGCCCGGATCGCCGACCGGCGCCGGGACCACCTGCACAAACTGTCGACTCGACTCGTCCGCGAGAACCAAACGGTCGTGATCGAAGACCTGACGGTGCGCAATATGCTGCGCAACCACCGGCTGGCCCGCGCGATCTCCGACGCGGCCTGGTCGCAACTGCGGGCCATGTTGGAGTACAAGGCCGCCTGGTACGGCCGTGAGCTGATCGCGGTGGACCGCTGGTTCCCGTCGTCCAAGCTGTGCTCGGACTGCGGGCAACTGACCGAATCCCTGCCGCTGAACATCCGTACGTGGCAATGCCCGTGTGGTGTGACCCATGACCGGGACGTCAACGCAGCGAGAAACCTTCTGGCCGCCGGGCTGGCGGACAGGTAAAACGCCTGTGGAGCTGGTGTAAGACCTCAACGGAGCCTCTCCGGGCGGGCAGTCGGCGATGAAGCAGGAAACCCCACGGGCGACCGGGGGAATCCCGGCCCTTCAGGGCCGGGAGGATGTCAACGCGGCTTCCGGGTCCCCTCTGTGAACATGTGCCGCACGCTGAGGATCGACAGCAGGGCGACGAAGACGAACAGGGCGATGCCGATGGCGGAGCCGTACCCCCGGTCGAGGAACTGGAAGGTGGTGAGGAAGACCAGGTACTCGGGGAGCATGGTGGCGTCCCCCGGCCCGCCCTGGGTCAGCGCGTAGATCAGCGGGAACAGCCAGATCAGCACGCCGGAGGCGCACAGCACGCTCCAGTAGGCCACGGTGGGCCGCAGCATCGGCACGACCACCGAGAACAGCCGCCGCCAGAAGTTCGCCCCGTCGAGATAGGCGGCCTCGAGGACCTCGTCGGGGATGGTGGCCAGGCCGGCGAGGTAGGTCATCACGCCCAGGCCGAACAGGCTCCACAGGGCCACCGCGACGAGCGAGAACAGGGCGCTGTAGCGGCCGTTGAGCCACTCGAGGGCCAGGGGGTCCAGCCCGACCGAGCGCAGGAAGGCGTTGAGCGGCCCGTCCGGGGCGAGGATCTGCCGGAACATGATGCCGACGACGATCGGCGCGATGGTGTACGGGATGAAGTACACGGCGCGGAAGAACTTCCAGCCCGGGGCGCGCTGGTGGATGACCACCGCCAGGACCAGGGGCAGCACCACCCAGATCGGCAGTGTCGCCACCACGAGCAGCGCGTTGCGGAAACTGGAGCGCACCACCGGGTCGTCGAGCATCCGGGTGTAGTTGTCGGCGCCGGCGAAGGAACTGCCACCGAAACCGCTCGACGATTCGAGGCTGGTGACCACGCCCCGGCCGAGGGGCACGAACTTGAACGCGACGGCCAGGGCCAGCGCCGGCAGCACCAGGACGGCGCCCAGCCACCACTCCCGGATCCGCGCGGCGCGGGCCGGACGGCGTGCGGGCTCGGGCGGGCGGTCCGCGACCACCGGCTCCGACACCGGCGCGGTGGAGATGCTCATCGGGGTTCCTCTTTCCGGGCGGGCCGGGGGGGGGGGCCCGGGCGCCCCCCCCCCGGGGCCGATAACTTTGTTTGCTGTAGGGGAGAGGGAAAACAA
>NZ_JBFAVI010000300.1:0-3760 GCF_040679695.1 Micromonospora sp. NPDC052213 | reverse complement strand
GCCGCCGACCCGGTCGGCGGCGGCGGGCTGGTCAAGGCCGCGGCCCTGGCCGGCCGCCAGGACATCCCGCTGAGCTTCCTCCAGGGCATCCTGGTCGATTTGCGCCGGTCCGGCCTGCTGCACAGCCACCGCGGCACCGACGGCGGGTACACCCTCGCCCGCCCCGCGGCCGAGATCAGCGTCGGCGACGTGCTCCGCGCGGTGGGCGGATCGCTGACGACGGTCCGCGGGCTGCCGGCCGAACAGGCCGGCTACCGGGGCGCGGCGACCGGGCTCCGGGACGTCTGGCTGGCCGTGCACGGGGCGGTCGCCCTGGTGGTCGACCGGACCACCCTCGCCGACCTGCTGGGCACGCAGCATCCTGCGGTCGACACGCGGCAGGCCCCCACCCGCTGACCGCCGGCTCCCGGCGGCGGCCCCGCCGCGGCGCCCGGACGGCGGTGGCTCAGCGGGCGACGGCGGCCCAGGGCGACGGCGATGGCCCAGTGTGACGGCGCGGCCCGAAGCGATGGCGCGGCCCGGGGCGACGGCGGTGGCTCACGGCGACGGCGGTGAGTCAGCCGGCGATGGTGGTCGGGCCCCCGGTCGGGCTGTGCAGCTCGACCGGGGCGGCCGGCGCGGCCCCGTCCGGGGTGGCGTGCCACGGCGTGAAGACCGCGACCATGGCGAGCAGCAGCCCGGCGAGCGCGACCGCGAGCACCAGCAGCAGTTCACGCACCGCGCCCGTGCCGACGTCGCTCGCCATGATCACCCCTCCCGCGCCGGGCGGTCCCGCCCGGGTCGTTCCCCCCGGCCCCCAGCTTCCACCACCACCGGCCACCGGAACAGTCACCGATCGGACGTAACGTCCGCTGATTCCCGACTCAGCCGGTCTGGAACGGGTGTTCACGGACCGTCACGGCCGGTCCGGTACGGGTGCCTGCCCACGCCCGAGACCGACCGGGGCCGGGCCGCGGGAGGGCGGGCGTCAGGAGGCGCGGGGCGTCCGGGGCCGCCGCGGGCGGCGGGGCCGCCCCGAGGCGCGGTGCGGAGCCCGGCCACCCTCGCCGGCCCGCGTGCCGTCGCCGGCCCGGCCACCCGAGCGGCCGGCGGTCGACGTGGCGGAGGCGGCCTGCGGCGGGGGCGGCGCGATCGTCACCGGCACCCCGGACGGCTCACGGGCGCCGGTCACCCGGGCCAGTGCCTCGTCGCCGGGGCGTACCTGGACGGACTCGGGGCGGATGCCGGCAGTGCTCATCAGCCGGGACACGTCCCGGCGCTGCTCGGGCAGGACGAGGGTGACCACCGTGCCCGACTCCCCCGCCCGGGCGGTACGCCCACCGCGGTGCAGGTAGTCCTTCGCCTCGGTGGGCGGGTCCACGTTGACCACCAGGTCCAGCCCGTCGACGTGGATGCCCCGGGCCGCCACGTCGGTGGCGACCAGCGCGGTCACCTGCCCCGTGCGGAACTGCTCCAGGATCCGGGTGCGCTGCGGCTGCGACTTGCCGCCGTGCAGCGCGGCCGCGCGTACGCCCTTGGCCAGCAGTTGGCGGGCGACCCGGTCGGCGCGGTGCTTGGTGCCCATGAACAGGATGGTGCGGCCCTCGCGGGCGGCGATCCAGGTCAGCGCGGCCGGCTTGTCCGCCGCGTCGACGTGCAGGACGTGGTGGGTCATCGCGGTCACGGTGGCGGTGCCCGGGTCGACCGAGTGCGAGACCGGGTCGGTGAGGAAGCGGCGGACCAGCTTGTCCACGCCACCGTCCAGCGTGGCCGAGAAGAGCATCCGCTGCCCGTCCGGGGCGACCTGCTCCAGCAGCTTCGTCACCTGCGGCAGAAAGCCCATGTCGGCCATCTGGTCGGCCTCGTCGAGCACGGTGATCGCGACCTGGTCCAGCCGGGCGTCGCCGCGGTTGATGAGGTCGTGCAGCCGCCCGGGGGTGGCCACGACCAGTTCGGCGCCCGCGCGCAGGGCGTCCGCCTGGCGCTGCAGCGACAGGCCGCCGACGACGGTGGCGCAGCGCAGCCCGACGGCCCGGGCGTACGGGTCGAGCGCGGTGGTGACCTGCTGGGCCAGCTCGCGGGTCGGCACCAGCACCAGGGCCAGCGGCCGTCCCGCACGGGCCCGCCGGCCGGCGGTGCGGGACAGCAGCGGAAGCCCGAAGGCGAGGGTCTTGCCGGAGCCGGTGCGGCCCCGGCCGAGCACGTCCCGGCCGGCCAGCGAGTCCGGCAGGGTCGCCGACTGGATCGGGAACGGCTCGGTGATGCCCTGGGCGGCCAGCTCGGCGAGCAGCGCCGGGGCCAGCCCGGTAAGGGCGAAAGAGGGTACGACAGTGGTCATGCGGAAGCCTTCCTCGACGGCGGCACGTGTCGAGGGAGGGCGCCGGAGGCGGCGCTGTCACCGGCGGACCGAGCCGCGGGTGACTCACAAGCACGAACCGAAAGGGGTACGGGAGCCCGGCCCGCCGCCGTTTTGCCGCCTGCGTACGCAGGTCGACGGTGGGGCGGACCGGTCCCGTCACCAGGCCCGGAGGGCGCGGTGGGTGTTACGCGAAGATCCGAAGATCAGAGCGGGCGGATGTTCTCCGCCTGCGGGCCCTTCTGGCCCTGGGTCACCTCGAACTCGACCCGCTGGTTCTCGTCCAGGCTCCGGTAGCCGGAGGACTGGATCGCCGAGAAGTGGGCGAAGACGTCGGCGCCGCCGCCGTCCGGGGTGATGAAGCCGAAGCCCTTGTCAGCGTTGAACCACTTGACGGTGCCAATAGCCATTTTTGTCTCGTCTCCTTGACGGAACGTCGAACCCGCACTTGTTGCGGGCCCGAAGAGGAGCGCGCCACGCGGAACTGCCTGGCTCGCTTGTCGCTTCTGGTCGCCCCGCCCGGAGAACTCCGGACACAACAAAGAGCGCCTGGGCCACAATCCTCCAGGCGCACACAGAGTCTCTGGGAACCATAACTGCAACACGATCAACCTATCACGGATTCGCCGGATGGCCCACCGTCTGCCGGATTTTCCGGCACCGAGGTGATCAGCGCGGTGAGCCCGTCGGCGTCGAGCAGGTCGGCCGGGCGCACGGTGACGCCGTCGCGCACGTAGTGGAACGCCGCGCCGACCCGCTCCACCGGCACCCCGGCCAGCTCCGCCCAGGCCAGCCGGTAGACCGCGAGCTGCACCGCGGCCACCTCGGCGGCGGGGCCGGCAGGCTGCCGGCCGGTCTTCCAGTCGACCACGTCGAACCGGCCGCCGGGCCGGGCGAAGACCGCGTCCATCCGGCCCCGCACCACCGCCCCGGCGATCACCGTGGCGAACGGCACCTCCACCTCGACCGGCACCCGGTCGGCCCACTCGCTGGCCAGGAAGCGCTCCTGGAGCTCGGCGAGCGCCTCGTCGGGCGCGGCGTCGGCGTCGGCCGCGCCCGGAAGCTCGTCGAGGTCGAGCAGCCGGTCGGCGCCGAACCGCTGCTCCAGCCAGGTGTGGAAGGCGGTGCCCCGGCGGGCGTACGGGCTCGGCTCGGTGGGGACCGGACGGCGCAGCGCCCGGGCCAGCGCCGCCGGATCCCGGCGCAGCGCCACCAGTTGGGTCACCGAGAGCTGCCCGGGCAGCGCCACCTCGACCGCGCCGGCCTGCCGGGTCAACTCGGCCCGCTCGGCGAGCAGCAGGTCGGCCTCCCGCCGCCACCGCGCGACGTCCGGGTCGCCGGCCGGCGGCTCGGCTCCCGCCCCGGCGGCGTCGTCGCCGTCGGCCGGCCGTTCCGGGCCCGGTACCCGGTGACGGGGCGGGCCCG
>NZ_JBFAVI010000299.1:0-3775 GCF_040679695.1 Micromonospora sp. NPDC052213 | reverse complement strand
GGCCGGCCCGTCCGGGCCGGCCGCTCGTCGGCGGGTGGTGCGCCAGGTCAGGCGGACAGGCCGGCCAGGTGCTGCTTGACCTGCGTGATCGAGGGGTTGGTCAGGGCGCTGCCGTCGGCGAAGCGCAGCGTCGGGACGGTCTGGTTGCCGCCGTTGACGCTCATCACGAACTCCGCGGCCTTCGGGTCCTGCTCGATGTCGACCACCTCGTACCCGATGCCCTCCCGGTCGAGCTGCGACTTCAGCCGGTGGCAGTAGCCGCACCAGGGGGTGGAATACAGCGTCAGCATGGTCAGATCCTCCAACGGTCCGCCCGGCGGCTTGCCGATCAAGCCCAGGCTAACCGCTGCAACGCCGGGCAGAGCTGAGACAATTCCTCGCTGTGGTGGTTCACTCAGCGTCCGAACGCGTGCTCGCCGGTCTGGATCCGGAGCAGCGGTCGGCGGTGACCGCCCCCGCCGGCCCCGTCTGCATCCTGGCCGGCGCCGGCACCGGCAAGACCCGGGCCGTCACCTCCCGGATCGCCCACCGGGCGCTGTCCGGGGAGATCTCGGCCCGGCACGTGCTGGCGGTGACCTTCACCGCCCGGGCCGCCGCCGAGATGCGGAGCCGGCTCGCCGTGCTCGGCGTGCCGGGTGTGCAGGCGCGGACCTTCCACGCGGCGGCACTGCGCCAGGTGCGCTACTTCGCACCCCGGCTGCTGGAGGGGCGGGCCATGCCCGAACTGCTGGACAGCAAGGTCCGGCTGGTCACCCTCGCCGCGGCCAAGGCCGGCCTGCGCGCCGACCGGGCGGCCGCCCGGGACCTGGCCGGTGAGATCGAGTGGGCCAAGTCGTCGCTGGTGGAGCCGGGGGAGTACGTCGTCGCGGCGGCGAAGGCGCTGCGGGACACCCCGCACGAGCCGGCGAAGGTCGCCGACGTCTTCGCCGCGTACGAGCGCCTCAAGCGGTCCAACGGCGTGATCGACTTCGAGGACATGCTGCGTGCCGCGGTCTGGGGGATCGAGGAGCACCGGGACGTCGCCGAGCAGGTCCGCGCCCAGTACCGGCACTTCGTGGTCGACGAGTACCAGGACGTCAACCCGCTCCAGCAGCGGCTGCTGGAGGCGTGGCTGGGCGGCCGGGACGACCTGACCGTGGTCGGCGACGCCAGCCAGACGATCTACTCGTTCACCGGGGCCACGTCGTCCTACCTGGTCGACTTCCCGCGCCGGTACCGCGGGGCGACGGTGGTCCGGCTGGTCCGCGACTACCGCTCCACCCCGCAGGTCGTCGGGCTGGCCAACGCGGTGATCTCGCAGGCGCGGGGCGCCGAGGCGCGGCTGCGGCTGGAGCTGGTCGGCCAGCGTCCGCCCGGCCCCGAACCGGAGCTGCGGATCTTCACCGACGAGCCGGCCGAGGCCAACGCGGTCGCCGCCCGCTGCCGCGCGCTGGTCGACGCCGGCACCCCGGCGAAGGAGATCGCCGTGCTGTTCCGGACCAACGCGCAGTCCGAGGCGTACGAGAAGGCGCTGACCGAGGCGCGGGTGACGTACGTGGTGCAGGGGGCGGAGCGGTTCTTCGAGCGGGCCGAGGTTCGGCAGGCGATGGTCGCACTGCGGGCCGCCACCCGCGCGATCCCGGGGGAGACCCCGCTGCCGGCCGCCGTGGTCGAGGCGCTCGCGGCGGTCGGCTGGGCCCCCGACGCCGCCCCGGCCGGTGGCGCCGCCCGCGAGCGGTGGGAGGCGCTCGCCGCGCTGGTCCAGCTCGCCGAGGAGTACGCGGCCACCCCGGAGGTGCTGCCGATCGGGCCGGCCGCCTCCGTCGAGCGCCCGGTCACCCTGGCCGACTTCAACGACGAGCTGGCCCGGCGGGCCGCCGCCCAGCACGTGCCGACCGTCGACGGGGTGACCCTGGCCTCGCTGCACTCGGCGAAGGGGCTGGAGTGGGACGCGGTCTTCCTGGTCGGCCTCTCCGAGGGCACCCTGCCCACCACGTACGCCAAGACCGTCGAGCAGGTCGAGGAGGAACGCCGGCTGCTCTACGTCGGCATCACCCGGGCGCGGGAGTGGCTGTGGCTGTCGTACGCCTCGGCCCGTTCGCCGGGCGGGCGGGCCCGGCGGCCGTCGCGGTTCCTGCCGCAGCTGGACCGCTCGGGCGGCACGGAGCGGGCCGGCGCCGGCCCGGGGCGGCGGCCGGAGCGGCGACGGACCCAGATCGTGTCCTGCCGGATCTGCGGTGCCACCCTGCTCGCCGGGCCGGACCGCAAGCTCGGCCGCTGCCCCACCTGCCCCTCCGACATCGACGACGAGCTGCACGAACGGCTGCGCGAGTGGCGCCAGCGGGTGGCCGGCGGGCAGCGGGTTCCGGCCTATGTGGTCTTCACCGACGCCACGCTGGTCGCGCTGGCCGAGCGGCGTCCCGCCCGGGCGGAGGAACTGATCGCGATCGCCGGCATCGGGCCGCGCAAGCTCGGCCTCTACGGGGAGGCGGTGCTGGCGCTGGTGGCGGGCGCGGCGGTCGACGACGTCTGCCCGGAGAAAAACTTCGAAATCTCGTCGTAAATTCGTTTGCCCTCGCCCCCGGGCGAGGAATAGCCTCATGGCACACCTCGCGAGCGGCGCCATTCGGGCTGCTCACGAGGGGTCGAGACCGTGTCGGCACGAGAGAACGTCAGGGAGGTGGCACCAATGGAGATCTTCTACATCAACGAGCGTCCGGCGGCGCTGCCCGCTGCCGTCGTTCCGCTGTCGGCTGTCCGGGTGGCCGTCGCCGCCACGCGACCGTCGGTTCCGCAGGTGCACCAGGTCGAGGCTCAGGCCGAGCTGATCCTCGCTCCCGCGCCGACCGGAATCCAGGGGACCAGTGGCTTCACGGGCAAGGGCGTCGATGTCGCCAACAAGCGCATGGACGTTCGCGGAGTTCCACCTCGAGGTAGACCAGTCTGATCCATCAGACGACCGGCTCACCTCGAGGCCGCGGAACCCGCTACCGGGATCCGCGGCCTCAGTTTTTTGCCCGCCAAGTACGTCGGAAGTGCGATCCACGAGATCGAAAACGAGAGAGAGGTGACCGGGCGATGAGTCTGGCGTTGGCCCCGCTCGACGTGAGCGTCGAGGTGGAGGCGAACCTGCCCTGCCGGAAGTTCGACCCCGACCTGTGGTTCTCCGACTCGCCCGCCGAGCTCGAGCTGGCCAAGTCGCTCTGCGGGGACTGCCCGCTGCGCGTCGAGTGCCTGGCCGGGGCGGTGGAGCGGGCCGAGCCCTGGGGCGTCTGGGGCGGCGAGATCTTCGAGCGTGGCGCGGTCGTCCCGCGCAAGCGGCCCCGTGGTCGCCCGCGCAAGGAGGACCTCGCCCGCGACGCGGCGCTCCGGGTCGAGGCCGAGGCGCGGCTGGCGGCCAGTGGGCTGTCCGAGTCGCGCAACGCGGTCCGGCTGGCAGCCTGACATGAACCCGATCCGTCCCACCCACGCCGGTCTCGCACCGGCGACGAGAGAGCTGACCACCATGCTGAACGTTCTTAACGGAGTCGCCGAAATGCAACTACTTCACGAAGCGTTGTCCCGGGCTCGAATGCGCCGGCCTCAGGCCGGTCGTACCACCACGAGCACTGAGGCAACCCGTTCCGCCCGTACCGTCGCGATGAGCAGCCGTAACCGATCGGCGCGCGACCTGGGCGTTCTCTAGATCCATACTGATGCCCGAGGGGCGGTGGCCGGTTCGGCCACCGCCCCGCGGCGCGGTCCGTGCGTCGTCCACCGCGTGTCGGGCGGTGTCGCGTCGCGGCGGCCGGGCAGG
>NZ_JBFAVI010000298.1:0-3786 GCF_040679695.1 Micromonospora sp. NPDC052213 | reverse complement strand
CAACGTAGGCGAGGGCAGCCAGGGCGTCGACGCGGCGAAGAAGATCAAGGGACGCAAGCGGCACATCGCCACCGACACCCTCGGACTGCTCCTCGCTGGGATCGTCACCGCCGCGTCGGTGCAGGACTCCACCGCCGGCCGGCATCTGCTCACCAGCGTGTCCGCGGACCATCCGACCGTGGTCAAGGCGTGGGTCGACGGTGGCTACAACACCGCCGTACGGGCGCACGGCGCCCGGCTGGGAATCGACGTCGAGGTGGTGCCTCGCCCTGCTCGGAAGGGCTTCCACGTCCAGCCCCGGCGGAGGTCCTAACAAAGTCGTACGACGTGTCGGTACGTGATGATGCAGGTGGCGAGGCTGAGGAAGGCTTCGTGCAGGTCGTCGCGGCGTTCCCATCGGATGCGTAGCCGTCGCATGCCGTGGTACCAGGCGATCGTGCGTTCGACCACCCACCGGAACACGCCGAGGCCGGAGCCGTGGGGCTGGCCGCGGCGGGCGATGCGTGGGCGGATGCCCTTGCCGCGTACCGCCTTGCGGTACTTGTCGTGGTCGTAGGCGCAGTCGCCGAAGATCTGGTCAGGGCGTTGGCGTGGCCGGCCGCGCCGCCCGCGTACCGGTGGGATCTTGTCGATCAGCGGGAGTAGTTCGGTGACGTCGTGGCGGTTGCCGCCGGTCAAGGACACGGCCAGGGGGATGCCGGCACCCTCGGTCAGGACGTGGTGCTTCGAGCCCGGGCGGGCGCGGTCGACCGGGCTCGGCCCGCTTTTGGGCCACGTCGGGCAGCCCGCACATGCGAGGAGTCGATCACGGCGCGGTACCAGTTTAGCTTGCCGGCCGCCTGCAACTCGGCCAGCAGCAGCTCGTGCAGCCGCTGCCACACCCGGCCCGGTTTCACTCCTCCAGGCGCCGCCAGCAGGTCATCCCCGAGCCGAACCCCAACTCCTGAGGCAGCAACTCCCACTGGATGCCGGTGTGCAGCACGAACAGGATCCCGCACAGCACCTGCCGGTCCGGGATCCGTTTACGTGCCGGGCGCCGTGCATGGCTCAAGCTTGGGAGCTCTCATACCTAGCAGCGACGGCTGCAACCCGGTCGCGGATGGCCGCACGCAACGACTCGGGGGCGAGGACTTCTGCGGCGGTATCTAGCTGCCATACCGCCCATACAGCATGTCGCAGATCCTCGAATGTCACGTCGAGGCGGACCCAGTCGTCTGCTTCTGGTTCCTCGGCGCGAACGGCGCGTGCGGTTTTCAGCAGTTCCTCCCGGCGTGACTGCCTGACTCTGACGAGCACGGGGATGTGATTCTCGGAGAGGAACTGGGCGCTGCGTTCGGCCCAGATGCGGTCGAGGTCAACCTGCGCGGGTCGTTCCGCCGGTTCGGGAAGTCCCTCGGCGGTCAGCATTCGCGACAGCCGGTAGGTGCGGTCTTCTCCGGACTTGGCGGCCAGCAGGTAGGTGCGGTCGCGGACGGTGACCAACCCGATCGGATCGACGGTGTGTGAGCGAGGCGTCTTGTTAGGTGCGGCGTAGTCGAAGCGAAGCTTGTGCCCGGTGAGCACCGCACGGCGGACCTCGCTCATCACCCTGTCCGCCACGTCCTCAGTGACCAGCCGCCGCGAGAGCAGGTCGGTCTCGGGCTCAACCAGGAACCGCTTGGCGGCATCGTCCAGGCTAGCTCGATGGCCTTCGGGCAGCGCGTCGACCACTTTGCGCATCGCGGAGGCGAGTGCGGTGCTGAGGCCAAAGACCTTCTCGCCACGGCCCGACCCGGCGGTGAACAGCGCGAGCGCTTCGTCGTGGTTCAGTCCGGTCAGCTCTGTGCGGAAGCCTGGAAGCAGGGAGAACCCGCCGTGTCGTCCGCGATTGGCATAGACGGGGACGCCGGCTGTGGACAGCGCCCCGATGTCGCGCAGCACCGTGCGTGCGGACACCTCTAGCTCGCTGGCGAGCTCGTCCGCGGTCATCCGACCTCGCTGGCGCAGCAGCAGCACCAGCGAGACCAACCGATCGGCGCGCATAGGTTCATTCTTACCAAAAAACATGACACAAGGTGTCGCGATTCGTTGGAAGGCTGGTCTTGCGGGCGTCGAAGACGGCGGCTACGGAGCCACCGGGCGCACGCAGTCGCAACTGTTGGAGTGGCAATGGAACGAACAGCAGTCAACCCGGTGACGTGGTCGCTGGAGATGGGGTTCAACCAGGGTGAGGTCGTCTCCGGGGAGACCCGGACCCTCTACATCTCGGGGCAGACCGCGATGAGCAAGGACGGCCGGCCCGAGCACGACGGGGACATCGCGGCCCAGCTAGCGTTGGCCGTGGACAACCTCGAAGCCGTGCTCACTGAGGCCGGCATGTCCCTGGCGAACCTCGTTCGCCTCAACGTGTACACCACCGACGTGGATGCGCTGTTCCCGCACTACGGCGTGCTCGCCGGGAGGCTTGGAACCGCCGGTGTCGCTCCCACGACCACGATGCTCGGGGTGACGCGACTGGCGATCCCCGGCCAAATGGTCGAACTCGAAGGAACCGCCGTCGCGTAACGCGACCATGCCACTCCTGCTGCTCGTGCCGGCCAAGCCGGCACGAGCAGCAGGCAGATGGGGCTTGACCCGGGATCTTGGACACGGTGGTGATTGATTACGCCGCGGCCGTAAGGGTAGCGGCGTGGTGGGTTTCGTAGGCGTTCGGGGAGATGTTGCCGCACGCGGAGTGGCGCCGGCGGGTGTTGTAGCGATGGGCCCAGCGGAACACAGTGCGGCGGGCGGTGAGCTCGTCGGCGAACGCTGTGGCGCCGGCGAGGGTCTCGCGTTTGAGGGTGGCGTTGAAGCTCTCGGCGAGCGCGTTGTCGGCCGAGGAGCCGATGGCGCCCATCGACTGGGTGACCTTCAGACGCTCGCACAAGGCGGCGTACGCCCTGGACGTGTAGACCGACCCGTGGTCGGAGTGGAAAATGGCCCCGGCCAGGGTGCCACGCTCGTGCACGGCCGCTGTCAGGGCGTCTTCGACGAGCTCGGTGCGCATGTGGTCGGCCATGGCCCACCCGGTGAGCTTGCGTCAGTGCAGGTCGATGACCGTGGCCAGGTACAGGTTCCGGCCGTCGGCTAGCGGCAGGTAGGTGATGTCCCCGACGTACCGGCAGTTCGGGGCGGGGGCGGTGAAGTAAGGCGGCGCCGAGGCCCACCAGGGCGACGATGTGGATGCCCTGGAGCCACCGGCGGGCGACCATGAACCCGTCTAGTGCCGTGACCATGAACGTTCGCGGTGTCGGGTGACACGCCGTCCGGCCTGTCGGGCGGGTGGCATCGCGGCGGTCAGGCTGTGGCGGTGGCAGATCCTGTACGCGTGCGGCGGCTCAGTGACCAGGAAGGTCAGCAGCTGCTCAGAATCACCCGCCGGGGAACCGGTTCACCGATCCGACTACGGCGGGCGATGGTCGTGCTCGCCTCGGCCGGCGGGAACACGGTGCCGGCGATCGCCCGCTTGATCCAGGCCGACGAGGACACGATCAGGCAGGTCATCCACCGGTTCAACGACATGGGGATGGCCAGCCTGGACCCTCGGTGGGCGGGTGGCCGTCCCCGCCAGATCAGTCCTGACGAAGAGCAGTTCATCGTCGAGACGGCCAACACCCGCCCCGAGAAGCTGGGGGCGTCCGTTCACCCGCTGGAGCCTCCGCAAGCTCGCCGACACCTGTGCCTTCACGCCACCCGCCGGGTCCGGATCGGGCGGGAACGGCTGCGGCAGATTCTGCACCGGCACCGGATCACCTTCCAGCGGACCAA
>NZ_JBFAVI010000297.1:0-3828 GCF_040679695.1 Micromonospora sp. NPDC052213 | reverse complement strand
ACCGTACTCGCCGGCGCTGTCGGCGTAGCTGGCAGCCTGCTCCGGAGCGGGCCGGAATCGGGCCGCGTCGTAGCCGAGAGTGGGCCGGCCGCCGGGTACGAGAGCGAATCGCATCCCGTCACGGTCGAACAGCGCCATCCGGTGCGACCGCCCCGCGTACGTCGTGTCCTTCAGGCCGACCACGGTCAGGTCGTGTCGGTCGGCGATGTCCTGGGCCATCCGGCGGGCAGCGCCGTCAGACAGGTCGTTCCACTGCGCGAAACCGAGGTCGGCGTACGGCACCGCGCAAGAATAGAGCCGCAGGCGCCGATCGCACAGTGAGCCGGCCTCCACACCTGACCACCAGGCGCACGAGGCGGGGCACCTGGAGGATCGGGCGGGCCGCGCGTCCGCTCAGGCGACATGCGTGAGGTAGCCGGCGAGGGCCTCGTCGAGCACCTCCCGGCCGGGCCGTGCCCACACCTCCTCGGCGAAGACCTCCACCTCCACCGGTCCGTCGTACCCGGCCGCGTCCACGGCCTCCCGAAACCGGCGCAGCTCGACGCAGCCCGTGCCGGGCAGCCCCCGGCCGAGCAGCACCCCCGCCGGCAGCGGCGTCACCCAGTCGGCGATCTGGAAGCAGGCGATGCGTCCCTCCCGGCCGGCCCGCGCGATCTGCGCCCACACCTGGTCGTCCCACCAGAGGTGGTACGTGTCGACGACGACGCCCGCCGTCTCCGCCGGATACGGCGCGACGAGGTCCAGGGCCTGACCGAGACTGGCGACCACGCACCGGTCCGAGCAGAACATCGGGTGCAGCGGCTCCACGGCGAGCCGGACCCCCGCGGCCCGGGCGTACGGCACCAACTCGCCGATCGCGTCGCCGTCGCAGCCGGCACGGCCGGGCTCACCATCGTCGCCGACCGGCTCGCCGGCGTGGCGACCGCCCTGCGGCAGCGCGGGCTCTCCCTCGACGACCTTCCCGTCGTGCACTCGGACTTCACCCGCGACGGCGGCCGGGTCGCCGCCGAACGGATCCTGCGCGACCACCCCCGGGCCACCGCGATCATCGCGCTCAACGACGCGATGGCCATCGGCGTGCTGTCGACGCTGCGGGCGCACCGCATCCCCGTGCCCGAGCGGATGTCGGTCGTCGGGTTCGACGACGTCTCCGTCGCCGCCGACCTCGCCCCCAGCCTCACCACCATCCGGCTGCCGATGACCGACATGGGGCGGATGGCGCTGTCGCTCGCGCTCAAGCCCCGGTCGACCCGTCCCCGCCGCCGGTCGACCGGCCACCACCTGGTGGTCCGCGACTCGACCGGACCCGCCCCGGGGTGCTGCCGGCGAGCCGCGCCGACGGCGACCGCACCGGGGCCGGCGACCTGGGTGGAGCCGTCGGGCCGGTCGGCTGAGACGATGTTGTCCGGCGTCCCTGTCTCGTACGCCGGCTCCGGCAGCCGGTCCGCGATCCCGCGGTCGCCGGCCGGGCACCGGTGACAGGATCGGGGCATGCCTTCGATCGAGGTCGTACTGGGTGACATCACGGACGAGGACGTCGACGCGATCGTCACCGCGGCGAACGAGTCGCTGCTCGGTGGCGGCGGCGTCGACGGGGCGATCCACCGCGCGGCCGGGCCACGGCTCGCCCAGGCGGGCGCCGCACTGGCGCCGTGCGAGCCGGGCGACGCGGTGGCCACTCCGGCGTTCGACCTGGACCCACCGGTACGACACGTCATCCACACGGTCGGCCCGGTGTGGGAGGGCGGCGACCACGGGGAGACCGACGTCCTGGCGTCGTGCTACCGGCGCTGTCTCGAGGTCGCCGACGTCATCGGCGCGCGCAGCGTCGCGTTCCCGGCCATCGCCACCGGCGTCTACGGGTTCCCGGCCGACCGGGCGGCGGCGATCGCCGTGACCACGATCCAGGCCACGCCCACCGAGGTCGAGCAGGTACGCCTCGTCGCCTTCGACGAGGCCACGTACGCCCTGCTGGCCGCGGTGCTGCACGCCTGACCGCCTCGTACGTGCCATCCCCGTGCCGCCTCGGCGGGACCCGGACCGAGGCCGGCCCGACGAGCGCCGCGATTTCCGGGTCGGGTCTGTCACGATGGGCGCTCGCCCGGACATGGAACAGACGTGGGTTCGGGGACTGAGCACGAGGACCGCTTCCGACGCGTCTACGCGGCGAACTTCGAGCCGCTGCTGGCGTACGCCATGCGGCGCGTCGAGCAGCCCGAGGACGCGGCGGACGTGGTCGCCGAGACGTTCCTCGTCGCCTGGCGGCGCAGCCGTGACATGCCGCCGGAGGCTGAGGTTCGGCTGTGGCTGTACGGCGTGGCCCGACGGGTGCTGGCCAACCACCACCGCGGCGGAGTGCGCCGGGAACGGCTCGGTGAACGGTTGCGGCAACAACTCCGGGTCGCCGCCGCCGTCGACCCGGGCAGCGAGGTGCCGGCGCGGCTCACGGTCCAGGCCGCGCTGGCCCGGCTAAGTGAGTTGGATCGCGAGGTGTTGATGCTGACCTTCTGGGAGGGCCTGGAGCCGCGCGAGGCCGCCGCGGTCCTTCACGTGAGCCCGGCTGCGGTCCGTACCCGGCTGTCACGTGCCCGGGCCCGACTGCGAGATCTCGTCGGTGACGACCTCGGCCCGCCCGGACATGTACTCGACGTCATGGCAGCACGCGCCTCGGAGGAGGGCAGATGACCGACGAGCACCTCGGCCGGATGGTCCGAGACGCCGACCCGTACCGGCCCGATGTCATCAGGCACCTCGACGGGGCCGCGCAGAACCTGTTGGAGGAGATCATGTCCGTGCCGACCCTCGGACCCGTCGCCGAGCCGCCCGGCAAACGCCCCCGGGCGCGCCGCGGCATGATGAGCGGGCTCGCCGGCGCAAGCGTCGCGGCCACCCTGCTCGCCGGTGTCCTGGCCGTCTCGATCCTGAATGTCGATCAGCCGGAGGGGCGACCGGCGAACCCGCCGATCACCTCCGAGGCGACGGGCCCGGCCGCGTATTCGGCGATGGTGCTCAAGGCGGCCGAGGAGAACCCGCGGCTGCTGATCGACCAGCCTGGCTGGAAGGCGACCACCGTCTACGGGTTCGCCGAGAAGGAGGGCACGATCGCGTTCAGCAACGGCGGACGGCAACTGGAGATGAACTGGTACCCGGCCGCCCAGTACGACGGCTACCACAAGGATCGACTCCAGGTCAGCAAGCCGGAACCGGTGAAGGTCGACGGCTGGCCGGCCGACCTGTTCCGGTACAGCGCGAGCGACTTCGCTGTCATGCTCCGTCCCCGCGACGGTTCCTTCGTCGAACTGCGTACCGGGGGCGCCTGGACGCGGAGCGAGTTCGATCGCGTTGTCGCCGACGTGGTCCGCGTCGACGCCCACACCTGGCTGGCCGCGCTTCCGGCCGAGATCGTCACACCCGAGCGGGTGAACGAGCAGGCGGCCAAGGTGCTCGCCGACGTGCCGCTCCCTCCAGGCTTCGACACCGCCGCACTGAACGGCCTCGGCACCAACGACGCCTACCAGTTCGGTGCCAAGGTGACCAGCCGGATCGGCTGCGGATGGATCGCCGAATGGCTGCGGGCGAAAGAGGCCGGCGACGACGCCGCCCTCCGGCGGGCCGCGGACGCGCTGCGCAGTAGCCACAAGTGGAAGGTGCTACACCAGATGAACGACGAGGGTGACTGGCCGGAGGTGTTCTGGGAGACCGCCGACAAGGTGGCCGCCGGAGGCCCGCCCGTCGGGTACAAGGATGCCCTGGGCTGCGAGTAGCCGTCCCGGATCACCGAGCAGTTCTCGGGCTGGGCGCATAAGGTCACAGGAAACACAGCCCCCG
>NZ_JBFAVI010000296.1:0-3864 GCF_040679695.1 Micromonospora sp. NPDC052213 | reverse complement strand
CTTGGCGGCGGCCGGGTCGAGGTAGGTGCCGCCCAGCGTCAGCGGGCGCAGCTGCGGGTCGAGGTCGTAGCGCAGCGGGATCCCGGTCGGGATGTTGAGCTTGGCGATCGCCTCGTCGGAGATCTGGTCCAGGTGCTTGACCAGGGCGCGCAACGAGTTGCCGTGCGCGGCCACCAGCACCGTCCGGCCGGCCAGGATGTCCGGCACGATCGAGTCGTACCAGTAGGGCAGCATCCGCTCGACGACGTCCTTGAGGCACTCGGTGCGCGGCATCAGCTCGCTCGGCAGCAGCGCGTAGCGCGGGTCGCCCACCTGCGAGAACTCGTCGTCGTCCGCGATCGGCGGCGGCGGCGTGTCGTACGAACGGCGCCAGAGCATGAACTGCTCCTCGCCGTACTCCTCCAGGGTCTGCTTCTTGTTCTTGCCCTGCAGCGCGCCGTAGTGCCGCTCGTTGAGCCGCCACGACCGCCGCACGGCGATCCAGTGCCGGTCGGCGGCGTTGAGCGCCAGCTCGGCGGTGCGGATCGCGCGGCGCATGACGCTGGTGTGCACCACGTCCGGCAGCAGGCTGTGCTCGCGCAGCAGCTCGCCGCCGCGGCGCGCCTCGTTCTCGCCCTTCTCGGTCAGGTCGACGTCGACCCAGCCGGTGAAGAGGTTCTTGGCGTTCCAGTCGCTCTCGCCGTGCCGCAGCAGGACCAGCGTCCCGACGGTGGGCCCCTCGCTCGCAGTCATGCGGATCATCCTGCCGCACCCGGCGCGGGGACACGCGGGCAGTGGTCGTGACGACCACCACGTGGAAAAGGCGATGACCGGAAAACCGGCCCCACACTAGGTTGTAAGGCGCAACAATCAGGACGGTCATTACGCGAGCGGGGGCGCCGACGTGCGGACGATGCGGGGTTGGTTCCGGGACACGACAGGTGGCCTGCCGGTCACCTTCTGGTATCTCTGGGCCGGCACGCTGATCAACCGGCTCGGCTCGTTCGTCCTGGTCTTCCTCGCCATCTACCTGACCCAGGAGCGCGACTTCTCCGCGTCGCAGGCGGGCCTCGTGATCGGCCTGTGGGGGGTCGGCGGCGCGGTCGGCACCACCGTCGGCGGCACCCTGACCGACCGCTGGGGCCGCCGGCCGACCCTGCTCACCGCGCACCTCGGCGCGGCCACCATGATGCTCGCCCTCGGCTTCGCCCGGGAACTCTGGGCGGTGGCGCTCGGCGCGCTGCTGCTCGGCATGTTCGCCGAGGCGGCCCGCCCGGCGTTCGGCGCGATGATGATCGACGTGGTGCCGGAGAAGGACCGGCTGCGCGCCTTCTCGCTGAACTACTGGGCGATCAACCTCGGCTTCGCCTGCGCCGCGGTCCTCGCCGGCCTCGCCGCCGAGGCCGGCTACCTGCTGCTCTTCGTGGTCGACGCGACCACCACCGTGATCACCGCGCTGATCATCTTCGCCAAGGTCGGCGAGACCCGGCGGGCCCCCGCCGTCGGCGCCCGCCACAAGGGCCCCGGGGCGCCGGCCGGGGCGCTGCGCACCATCCTGACCGACCGCGTCTACCTGGGCTTCGTGGCGCTCAACCTCTTCGGCGCGCTGGTCTTCCTCCAGCACATCTCGATGCTGCCGATCGCGATGGGCGACTCCGGCCTGAGCCCCGCCACGTACGGCTCGGTGATCGCGCTCAACGGGGTGCTGATCGTGGTCGGCCAACTCTTCGTACCCCGGCTGATCAAGGGCCGGAGCCGGTCGCACGTGCTCGCCCTCGCTTCCGTGGTGATGGGCGTCGGGTTCGGTCTCACCGCGTTCGCGGACGCGGCCTGGTTCTACGGCCTGACCGTGCTGATCTGGACCGTCGGCGAGATGCTCAACTCGCCGTCCAACGCCACCCTGATCGCCGAACTCTCCCCCGCCGAGCTGCGCGGCCGCTACCAGGGCGTGTTCTCGCTCTCCTGGCAGGTCGCCGGCGCCGTCGCGCCGGTCCTCGGCGGCCTGGTCCGCGAGCAGGCCGGCAACGCCGAGCTCTGGCTCGGCTGCGCGTTGATCGGCGGGCTGATGGCGATCGCCCACCTGGTCTCCGGCCCGGCCCGGGAGCGGCGGGCCGTCGCCCTGCGCGGAGCCACCGAGACCGTCGTGCCGGTGGTGGCGGTCCGACCGCCCGCGCCGGAGGCGGCCGAGGCGGCGGCCACCGCGCCCGCCGAGCCGCTGGTGCCCGGCGCGGAGGCCGGCCCGCCCACCGACCCGCGGCGGACGGCCGAGTCGACCGGCGTGCGGTGAGCCGAGCACCCGGGCGGGCCCGACCCGGAGTGTGGTGATCAGCGACACGCTGGCGCGCCGGACCCGGTATTCCTACGGTCGAGCCTGAACCGTTAACAAACACAACTGTCTGGAGGGACGGGTGCGGGCCCTGCGTCGCTGGCTGGACGACACCGCAGGCGGCCTCCCCGCCACCTTTTGGTACCTCTGGGCCGGCCTGCTGATCAACCGGGCCGGCGCCTTCGCGATGCTCTTCCTGTCGCTCTACCTGACCGACGCGCGCGGCGCGAGCGAGGCGCTGGCGGGCACGGTGGTCGGGGCGTACGGGCTGGGCGGGGCGGGCGGCGTGCTCCTCGGCGGGGTGCTGGCCGACCGGTGGGGACGCCGGGCCACCCTGCTCGCCGCCCACCTGGTCACCGCCGGGCTCATGGTCGCGCTGGCCTTCAGCCGGCACCTGCTGGTGATCGCCGCGCTCGCCGCCCTGGTCGGGGTGGCGCACTCGATGCCCAGCCCCGCCTTCGTCGCGGCGATCGTCGACGTGGTGCCCGAGCGGCGCCGCGCCCGCGCGTTCAACCTCCAGTTCTGGGCGTTCAACCTCGGCATGGCCGTGGCCTCGCTGCTGGCCGGCCTGCTCGCCGAGGCCAGCTTCCTCGCGCTCTTCCTGGTCGACGGCGCCGCCACCCTGGTCGCGGCCCTGGTGATCGCCTGGAAGGTC
The DNA here is from genome assembly GCF_040679695.1 of Micromonospora sp. NPDC052213. Classification (NCBI taxonomy): domain Bacteria; kingdom Bacillati; phylum Actinomycetota; class Actinomycetes; order Micromonosporales; family Micromonosporaceae; genus Micromonospora; species Micromonospora sp. NPDC052213. The sequence continues at coordinate 904 of NZ_JBFAVI010000296.1, read as the reverse complement.
CCGGAAACGCTTGCGCGGGTGCGGGTCGGCCGGGCGGCAGGTGCCGCCCCGGCGGCGGGACACCGGGAGCGGGCGGCACGGCGGAGAGGGCGTCCGCGCCCGCCCGGGCTGCACACGGCCCTGACGGACCGCACCTTCCTCACCTTCGTGGGCCTGACCTTCGTGCTGGCAGTGCTGACCATGCAGACCTCGACCATCATGCCGCTGGCGATGCGGACGGACGGCCTGCGCCCGTCGGCGTACGGCGCGGTGGTGGCGCTCGGCGGAGTGCTGATCGTGGTGGGGCAGCTCTTCGTGCCGAGGCTGATCGAGCGGCACCGCAAGCACCACGTCCTGGCCGTGTCGACCGTGCTGCTGGCGGCCGGCTTCGCCGTCCTCGCCGTCGCCGACGACCTGGCGGTGTACCTGGCCGCGGCGGTGGTCTGGACGGTCGGCCAGATGCTCGCCGCCCCGCCGAACGCCCAGATCAACGCCGACCTCGCCCCGCCCGAGCTGCGCGCCCGCTACCAGTCGGTGTTCTACCTGGCGTTCCCGGCGGCGTCGTTCGTGGCGCCCACGCTCGGCGGGGTGAGCCTCCAGTACCTCGGGGACGGACACTGGCTCGTCGTCGGCGGGCTGGGGCTGCTGGCGGCCGGCTGCCATCTGCTGACGGGCCCGTCCCGCGACCGCCGGGTGGCCGCCCTCCGTGCCGCCCACACCCGGGCCCACCTCCGGCCCGCGACCCCCGCCCGGGCTCCCGCACCGGCGCGCTGACCCCTACGGGCGACGGTCAGGAAGGCCGGCATCGCCGGGCACCCGGCGAGCGGGCCGCCCGGGGAAAGCAGAGCGCCCATCACGACCACAGGTCGTGATGGGGGCGCGCCCCCTATTAACGGCCGCGGCGGGGGGTAACCCCCCCCCAAAG
>NZ_JBFAVI010000295.1:0-3959 GCF_040679695.1 Micromonospora sp. NPDC052213 | reverse complement strand
GGCCCGTCCCGGTAAGGAACGGGCCGCGCGGGACAGTAGGGTCAGTGCGCGGTTTGCCCGCCGTCGACGACGTAGATCCCGCCGGTCGCGAAGGACGCGAGCGGCGAGGCGAGGTAGAGCACCATGCCGGTCATCTCCTCGGGCTCGGCCGGCCGGCCAAGCTGGGAGCCGGCGACGACGACATCGCGCATCGCCGGGTCATCGAGCCAGCCCTTGGTCATTCCGGTGGCAACCAGGCCCGGCGCGAGCGCGTTCACGCGGACTCCTGCGGTGGCGTAGTCGATGGCCGCGGCCTTGGTCAGGCCGACGACGCCGTGCTTGGCGGCGACATACGGAGACATGCCCGGGTCGGCGATCACCCCGGCGATCGAGGCGGTGTTGATGATCGATCCACCGCCGTGCTCGGCCATGTAGGCGATCTCGTGCTTAAGGGCGAGGAAGACGCCCTTGAGGTCAACGTTGATGGTCCGATCCCAGTCCGCCTCGGTCTGCTCGAGCAGCGGACCCGTGGGAGGGAGCACTCCGGCGTTGTTGAAGGCGACGTCTAGTCCGCCGTACGTCGAGACCGCGGTCCGCACGAGGTTTTCGACCTCGTCGTTCTTCGTGACGTCGGTGCGGACGTACATCGCTGTGCCGCCGTCGGCGGTGATCAGGTCGACGGTCTCGGCAGCGCGCTCGTCCACGTCACCGATGACGACCTTGGCTCCCTGGCGGGCGAACGCGCGGGCAGTCGCCCGGCCGATGCCGGTCGCACCTCCGGTGATCAAGACGACCTTGTCGGTGAAGTCCAGCAACGGCGCAACCATGAGAGCTCTCCCTTCTGGGCGATCGGTCGATCACCCAGATCGTTGAAGATTCAAGTATCTTGTGCAGCGCACCCGGCGCCGCCTTTATTCCCCGACAGCCGGCGTTTGATCCACCCAGCCGGGTGTCTGGCAAGCGTGCCGGCGAGCAGAGCAACGCGCGGCGAGCGGCTGGCGACGAGTGGCCAGCGCACGTCTAGGAGCGCTTTCTTCTCCTCCGGCCCGTCGAGCACGATCTGCCGCTCGCCGTCCGTCGGTTCGCTCCAGGGCACATCGGTGCGCATGCCGAACTCGCGTGCGGCGTCGGGCTGGACGTTGAACCCGAAACAGCTGCCAAGGGACGGCGGCGCCGTCGTCGATGGTCTTGGACGGATCGGGGACGAATGCGGCGTCATCGACCGCGCGCACGACGCCGAGCCCTTGGCAGCCGGGACAGGCGCCAGTGGAGTTGAAGGACAGGTCCTCCGCGCTCGGCGGGTGCACCCGCTCACCGCACACCGGGCAGCCGAACGCGACCTCTGCCGCGACGTCGATCGTCGGGGAGCCCGATGACCGTTGGGGCACACATGCGAGGAGAGTCGTGGGAACATCAGCCGCAGGACGCTCAGCAGTTCGGTGGAGGTACCGAAGGTAGAGCGCACGCCTGGCACGCCGGGGAACGACTACTGACTCCAGCGCGACCGGCTCACACCCCAACGCCGGCTCTTCGGACAAGCCACTTTCCGGACCCGCCACCAACCAGCCTCGAACGTTGATCGCCGCACCGTCTTGACACAGGGGAGCCAAGACCGAGCGCTGTCTGGATCGACCATCTATGACGTTGTGACACGCGGTTAGGGGCATGAGCGTGCAGCTGATCAAGCGCCGTCGTTACCTTGCCCGAGCCATTGATGCACCGCTGCGAAGGCTGCATCGGTCAGTCCCGCAAATGGGTCGACACGGTGCAGCAGCGCCTGTCCCGGGTGGTTCGCGGCTACCCATCGCCGGTCGGCGTCGGTTATCTCATCGTCAAGCCAGACGAAAGGGCGGCCGGCCGCCCACCGAGTGAGGAACACCGTCTTCCAGTGCAGACCATGCTCGGGTTCCTCACCGGAGTCCGGCCACTCCACCACTGGGAGCGCCGGGAGGCCCAGTCGTGGCGCGATGATCTCGTTTGCCTCCGCCATCCATGTAGTGGCCCAGACCAACTGGCATCCCAGGGCCAGCAGGCGCCGTCCGTCATCGAGGTCAAGCCGATCCAGGAGAGGATTGCCCCAGCCGTCCGGTGCCTCGGCGTTCACCTCTCCCCCGGTCGAAGGACGGCCCCTTGTCGTCGGCCGGCCCCTGAACGGGATGAGCACGCCATCTACGTCGAGAAAGATCAGCGGTGGTTGAGCGACGCTGGGAAGCACTCCCGAACCGTATCGCTGATCAGGGTGCCCTCCGGGAGCCGGTCTCTCCGCCCACAGCAATCGGGAGCGTGCAGCCGTGGGGCGATTGCAGACGGTCATGGGACGGCCAAGCGCCGACGCCCAGTCGGCGGCAAGAGCGGATGTGGGCTGTTCGCCAGAGGGAGGGCACGACTACGGTGCTGCTGTGATGGCGTGGGAGCTTTGGCGGCAGGACGACAACGGCAACCGGGTCCGGATGGGCACCTTCGCTGACCGGGTTGAGGCGCTGGCCAAGGTCCTGGCGCTGGAGTCTGGTGTGGTGCACAAGCAGACCTACTGGGTCGACGGGCCACCGGGGCCGGTCTGCCGCACAAACCGCGACCTGTACCGGCGCCTTGCCCGGGAAGGCGAAGGTATGAACGCGGCCGCGCGTAGTTTGGACGTGTTCCTGCGTTCGTGGTGGCGCGTTGCCCGGCCGCTGTCGGGTCGGGCCTCGCTGGACCTGGATTCGGTTGCCGCGATGGTCGTGGCGGCAGGCATGGTCGAGCCGGCGCCGCTGCAGGCATCCTGGCGTTCCGCCTCGTTTCGCTACACGGACGAGCCGACGTCGTATGCCGACTGGGAAGCCATCGTGCTGTCTCAGATCGCGGACCTGGCCGACTTCGCCGATCAGGGACCGCTGGACGAGTACGCCCGGTTCGGCATTGACGCCCCCCGGACGGCAGGATGCGTGCGAGCCACGGACATCCGCTGGTACAACTTTGATCCGCAGGCGTACCTGGAATGCGGGATGGCCGGAGCACTGGGCGGCTGGAGCGAAGACGACGGCCTACGGAAACCAGTTCCTGGCCCCGTCGTGCCCTTGGTGAACGAGCCAGAGCCGGGCGAGCACACGATCGGCTTCCTCGGCTGGGCCGACCTCGCAGAACTGGCCCGGTGCGGGCAGGAGTACGAGTAGCACCGCGGCCGAACTCAGCCCGACAGACCGCTTGCAACGCTTGCGGCAACGCCACTGGAGCGACATCAAGCCGCACCTCGTGTAGCAGCCGCCCTCATCCCAACAGGCAGGCGCACACGCTCACCTCGGCCAACGCACCTCATCGGCACGGCCGAGAGCGGGCGGGCGACCGTGCCGGGGTCCTAACTCAATGACTTCTCGCAACGCGATCGCCGGACGATCCGGGCCGGTGGCCGCCAAATACCGTATATCGAGGTGACCGCCGGGACGCCTCCTGCGGCTGACCGTCAGCCCCGCTGAACCCGCGGACCAGCTTGGCTGGATCGGCAGCGAGACACCGGCATTCCAAGACGTCCCTTCGCCGCTGCCTCGCTGGTGTGCTCACGCCGGAGCCGGCGTGAGCATCACCTCTCCCGGGCTCGGATGGTCGCAGTCCTCGACCGTCATCGGTGGGGGCGGCATTGCTCTCGACTCGTATCTTGGCCGGGTGACGAATCGCTACCTTCTGCCCTCGCTGACTTTCACCCGCCATGCAGCCGGCCTGCTGGCCGGCCTCGCACTCGGCGTCGCGCTGCTGTCTGGTTGCGGTTCAGAGGGCGCCTCCACCGACTGTGAGCGGAACACCTGTACGGTCACCTTCGCCCGGGGCGCCGACACCAGCGCCAGCATCCTCGGCTTCGAGGCGAAGCTGATCGACGTCCAGGGTGACCAGGTGACGGTGACGGTGGCTGGGGAAGAGTTCTCGCTCTCCCCCGGCCAACCGGCCACCGAGGCAGGGGGCTTTTCCGTGGCCCTGGCCAGCGTCACCGACCAGCAGGTCGTCATCCG
>NZ_JBFAVI010000294.1:0-3993 GCF_040679695.1 Micromonospora sp. NPDC052213 | reverse complement strand
CCCGCCCACGCCGCCGGCGCGCCGCCCGACCCCGGCCGGCCCGCGGTGGCCGCATCCGGCCCGCCGGGGGCCGGGCCGGGGAGGGCCGGATGACCGCGGCCTGCCCGAGCGCGCCACGCCCGGCCCGTCCGTCGGCTGGCCACCCCGGCCTGCTCGCGCTGGCCCAGTCGTACGTCGACGACGCCGCCGCCCGCGGTGAGCTGCCGCGCCGGGACCTGGGTGGGTTGCCCGGCACCCGGGTGCGCGTCGACCCGGAGTTCTGCCGCACGGTGGCGCGGCACTTCGACCGGGCGCCCCGGCGCGACCTGGGGCCGGACCTGGCGGCCCGCTACCGCCGGTTCACGGAGGAGAACTTGCGCCACTTCGCCCTGCTGGCCGGGGCGGGGATCCGCGTCGAGCCGTGGCGGGGCCCCGGGCAGCCGTACCGGGGCGCGGCGGACCTGGTCGACCGCCTCGCCCGCACCGGCGTGCTGCACGTCTACCTGACCCGGGACGGCCACGGCCCCGACGGGCCCGCCCCGGACCATCCGTTGTGCGCCCCGTCGGGTGTCACGGTCGGCGGCGTACCGCTGCTGCACAACGACATCTTCCGGGCCGTGCACGACGTCTTCGGTCACGTCATGCTCGGCGCCTCGATGGGGGTGGCGGGCGAGTTCCTGGCCGCGTACGGGCACATGGCGATGTACTCGCCCGAGGTGCATCCCGTCGTCTTCACCGAGCAGGTCAGCCAGATCTGCTGGTTCTTCCACGGCCCGCACCTGGCGGACCGGGCCGGGCGGTGGCCCCGGCGCGGCGAGCCGGGGTGGATCCCCCCGTCCGAGCGGCCCTACCCGGAGCAGAAGCTCTTCCCCTGCCCGCCGGGTTTCCTCGACCGCTTCACCGCAAGCTTCACGGAGGAGTCAGCATGACCGACACGGCTGCCCATCCCCTGTCCGCGGTGCGGGCCGAGTTCCCGTTCCTCGACGTGGCCGGGCACGGCCCGCCGCTGGCCTACCTCGACAACGCCGCGACGACGCAGAAGCCCCGGTCGGTCCTCGACGCGGTGGTCGACTTCTACACCACGGCGAACAGCAACATCGGGCGCGGCTTCTACGACCTCAGCCGCCGGGCCACCGGCCGCTACGAGGACGCCCGGGAGGTGGTCCGGCGGTTCGTGAACGCCGCCCACGCCGACGAGATCGTTTTCACCCGGGGTACGACGGACGCCGTGAACCTGCTCGCCGACACCTTCGCCGAGCGGATCGTCGGCGCCGGCGACGACATCGTGGTCACCGGCATGGAGCACAACTCCAACCTGCTGCCGTGGCGTCGGCTCTGCGAACGGAGCGGGGCGAGGCTGCGGGTCGTGCCGTCGCCGGCCGGCGGGCCGGTCCGGCCGGAGGACCTGGCCGCCGTTCTGGGCCGCCGGACCCGCCTCGTCGCGGTCAGCCACGTCTCCAACGTGCTCGGCACCGTCAACCCGGTGCGGGAGCTGGTCCGGGTGGCGCACGACCGGGGCGTGCCCGTGGTGGTCGACGGCGCGCAGGCGGTCGCGCACCTGCCGGTCGACGTGCGGGAGATCGGCGCGGACTTCTACTGCTTCTCCGGCCACAAGGTGTACGCCCCGATGGGCTCCGGGGTGCTCTACGGCCGGCGCGAGCTGCTCGCCGATCTCCCGCCGTACCAGGTGGGCGGCGGGACGGTCAAGGGGGTCTCGCACGACGCCCCGGTGTCCTACGTGCCGGTTCCGGCGCGGCTGGAGGCCGGCACCCCGGACATCGGCGCCGCGGTCGGGCTCGCCACCGCGTTGACCTGGCTGGACGGGCTCGACCGGGACGCGGTGCGGGCACACGACGCGGATCTGGTCCGGTACGCCGTGGACGTCCTGCGCGACGTCGACCGGGTGCGGGTCGTCGGCGACCCGGCCGCGGACCCGGCCGGCATCGTCTCCATCGCGGTGGACGGCCTGCACCCGTACGACGTGGGCGGGCACCTCGACGCGCACGGCATCGCCGTGCGGTCCGGCGTGCACTGCGCCAGCGCGTTCCTCGACGACCTGGGGCTGCTCGGCACGGTGCGGCTCTCCTTCGCGGTCTACAGCACCCGTGACGAGGTCGACCGGGTCGCCGAGGCGCTGCGTACCGTGCGGGCGGGGGAGTGGACCACCCAGTACCCCGACATCCGGTTCCGGTGACCGCCGGGCCCGCCCCGGCCGCCGCCACGGAACCGGGATTCGACACGCTGCCGGCCGGGGAGCTGGCCCTGGCCGCGCTGGAACGGGCCCGCCGGCTCGGCGCCTCGTACGCCGACGTGCGGCTGCGGCGGGTGCGGGCGCTGCGCGAGCGGGTCCGCGACGCGCAGCCGGAGGGCACCCAGGAGAGCGTCGAGACCGGGGCCGGCGTACGGGTCCTCGTTGACGGCACCTGGGGTTTCGCCTCGGGGGTGGACCTCTCCCCGCCGGGCGTCGCCGAGCTGGCCGCCCGGGCCTGCGAGCTGGCCCGGATGCTGCGCCCACTGCGCGGCGCGCCGCCCCGGCTGGCGCCCGAGCCGGTCCACGGGCCGGCGGTGTGGGAGTCGCCGTGCGAGGTGGACCCCTTCGCGGTGCCCGCCGCCGAGCGCACCGCCCTGCTGGCCCGCTGGTGCGCGATCCTGCGCGACGGCGGCGCCGACCTGGCGGAGGCGTACCTGCAGGTGTTCCGCGAGTCCACCGTGTACCACGACAGCGAGGGCCGGCGCATCCGGCAGCGGCGGACGTGGCTGCACCCGATGGTGGTCGGGTTCCGGATCGACGCGGACAGCGGCACCTTCGAGACCCTGCGCACCCTCGGGCCGCCGGCCGCCCGCGGCTGGGAGTACCTGACCGGGACCGGCTGGGACTGGGCGGGCGAGCTGGCCCGGCTGCCGGGGCTGCTGGCCGAGAAGCTCGCCGCCCCGTCCGTCGAGCCGGGGGAGTACGACCTCGTCATCGACCCGACCAATCTCTGGCTGACGATCCACGAGACCGTGGGGCACGCCACCGAGCTGGACCGGATCCTCGGCCGGGAGGCGGCCTTCGCCGGCACCTCGTTCGTCACCCCCGACGACATCGGGTCGCTCCGCTACGGCTCGCCGGCGATGAACGTGGTCGCCGACCGCACCACCCCGCACGGGCTCGCCACCATCGGTTACGACGACGACGGCGTGGCCGCCCGGTCGTGGCCGCTCGTCCGCGACGGCGTGCTGGTCGGCACGCAACACGACCGGCAGACCGCCGGCGCGGCCGGGCTGGACCGTTCCACCGGCTGCGCGTACGCCGAGTCGTACCGGCACCTGCCCGTGCAGCGGATGCCGAACGTCTCGCTCCGCCCCGCGCCGGACGGGCCGGACACCCGCGAGCTGATCGGCCGGGTGCGGGACGGGCTGTACGTCGTCGGCGACAACAGCTTCTCGATCGACATGGCGCGGGTGAACTTCCAGTTCACCGGGCAGCGCTTCTACCGGATCCGGGACGGCCGCCTGGCCGGCCAGGTGCGGGACGCCGCGTACACGGGGACCACGCTGGAGTTCTGGCGGTCGCTGGAGGCGGTGGGCGGCCCGCAGACCTGGCTGCTGTCCGGTGCGGGGCAGTGCGGCAAGGCGCAGCCGCTGCAACTCGCCGCCGCCGGGCACGGCTGCCCCTCGGCGCTGTTCCGGGGCGTACGCGTGACCAGCACCCGGACGGAGGCGCCCGCGTGAGGACCCCGAGCCCGCAGGAGACGGTGGAGATCGCCCTCGGCGCGGCGGGCGGCGACGACTGCGTGGCGATCGTGGAGCAGGGCGCCGACGTGCACCTGCGTTGGGCGGACAACGCGCTGACCGGCAACGGGAGCGGCGACGAACGCCGGGTGTCGGTGGTGGCCGTCGCGGGTGGCCGGGTGGGTGCGGTGTCGCTGTGCGGGCCGGCCGACCGGGCCGAGGTGGTCGCGCTGGTCGAGGCGGCGCGGGCGGCCGCCCGCCAGGCGCCGCCGGCGCCGGACGCGCGGCCCCTGCCGGCCT
>NZ_JBFAVI010000293.1:0-4061 GCF_040679695.1 Micromonospora sp. NPDC052213 | reverse complement strand
GCGCCCGCGTCCCCCCCCCACCCCCCCACCCCCCCCCGGACGCGGGCGCGCGCCCCCCCCGCCGCGCCCCGGGGCCCCCCCCCCGCACCCGCTCCGAGCGACCGCCGGGCGGCCGGGCCGGCGCGCCGCGTACACGTGTCAAGCGCCCCGGAACGGGGATGTGGCACCGTTCTGGCGGCCGGATCGGGAGACGCGGTGATGGACAGGTGGCGGGCCGTCGCGGACGCGCGGCGGCGGGCCGGGCGCCTGCCCGCCCGGCTCGCCCGGCGTGGCCACGACCTGCGGCGCGCCGCCGACCGGGTGCCGGCGCCGTGGCTGTTCGTCGTCGGCGTCCTCCTCGGCACCAAGATCGTGCTCAGCCTCGTCGGGGTGCTCGCGTTGAGCGCCTTCGACGACGTGCCGTGGGCGCCGCCGCCGGACGAGGCGACGATGCGCGAGCAGCAGCGGGCGGTCTCCGGGCACCGCGCGGTCTGGCTCTGGTTCGCCTGGGACTCGTTCCTCTACGACCACCTGGCCCGGGTCCCGCTCGACGAGCCGTGGCGGGACTTCGGCTTCCCGCTGCTCTATCCGTTCCTGGCCCGGCCACTGGCCCCGCTGCTGGGCGGCAACACCGCGCTGGCGCTGCTGCTCGTCGCCAACGTCGCGTTCCTGCTGATGCTCTACTACGCCCACCGGCTGGGCGAGCGGCTGCTCGGCGACGACGCGGCGGCCCGCCGGTTCGTCCGCTACCTGGTGCTGCTGCCGGCCGCGTTCCTGTTCCAGGCGGCGCTGACCGAGTCGCTCTTCCTCTGCCTCGCGCTCGCCGCCTTCCACTACGCCGAGCGGCGGCGCTGGCTGCTCGTGGGCGTCGTGGGGTTCTTCCTGGCGCTGAGCCGCTCGGTCGGGTTCTTCGTGGTGCTCCCGCTGGCCCTGGTGCTGCTGCGGCAGCACGGCTACCGGCTGGGCCCGCGCGCGCTGGTGACGTACGTGCGCGTCGGGTGGCCGCTGGTGCTGGTGCCCGCCGGCTGGCTGACGTTCATGGCGTTCTGCCGGTGGCAGAGCGGCGACTGGTTCGCCTACAAGCACGCCCAGGAGCGGGGCTGGGGCATCTCCGTGCAGAACCCGCTGGCGGTGCTGTGGCACGGCCTGACCGGCACGCCGGCGCGGGACGCCCTGCGGGTGTGGCTCGCCGTCGTGGTGCTGGTGGTCCTGGTCGCGGGCGTCCGCCACCTCGGGCTGCCCTACCTCGCGTACGGGTTGATCATGGTCCTGGTGCCGCTGTCGATGGGGCCGCCGGTCTACAAGAGCCTGCTGCGCTACCTGCTCGCCGCGTTCCCGGTGGGCCTGGTGCTGGCCCGCTGGGCCCGGCACGCCACCGCCGACGCCTGGCTGACCGCCGCCCTCGCCCTCCTCCAGGGCGCTCTCTTCGTCGCCTGGCTCGCCTACTGGACCCACTTCATCATCTGACGGGCCCCGGTGCCGTCTTCACCTGGCGGGGCCTGGCTCTCTATGATCGGTTGAAAATTTCGCCGACTGTCAGGTCGGGGTTGGCAAAAAGCTACGGGCGCGGACCCGCGCCGGGAGGGGCTGGCATGGCGCTGTCCGCGACCGTCCTCGCCGAGCTGCGCGGCATCGTCGGCCCGGCCCACGTGCACGACGCGGCCGGCGACCTCGTGGCGTACGCCCGGGACGCGACCCCGCTCTTCTCGCACCGGCCCGACGCGGTGGTGTTCCCGGCCGACACCGCCGAGGTCGCCGCCGTGCTGGCCCTGGCCACCCGGCACGGGGTGCCGGTGGTGCCGCGCGGCGCGGGCTCCAACCTGTGCGCCGCGACCGTGCCGCTGCACGGCGGGATCGTGCTGGTGCTGACCCGGCTGAACGCGATCCTGGAGGTCAGCGCCGACGAGCTGCTGGCCCGGGTGCAGCCCGGCGTGACCAGCGCCGCGCTGGCCGACGCCGCCGCGGCGCGCGGCCTGCTCTGGGCGCCCGACCCGGGCAGCCGCACCGTCGCCACCGTCGGCGGCACCATCGCCACCTGCGCCGGCGGGCTGCGCGGGCTGAAGTACGGGGTGACCCGCAACTACGTGCTGGGCCTGGAGGCGGTGCTGCCCACCGGCGAGGTGATCCGCACCGGCGGTCGGCTGTGGAAGGACGTCGCCGGCTACGACCTGACCCGGCTGCTCACCGGCTCCGAGGGCACCCTCGCGGTGATCACCGAGGCGACGGTGGCGTTGCTGCCCGCGCCCGCGTCGAGCAACACCGGGGTCGCCTACTTCCCGACGCTCGCCGAGGCGGGGGAGGCCGTCGCCCGGGTGATCCGGGCCGGCGTGGTGCCGGCGACGCTGGAGTTCCTCGACCGGGCCTGCATCACGGCGGTGGAGGACTTCGCCCACCTGGGGCTGCGCGCCGACGCGGGAGCGCTGCTGCTCTTCGGCGACGACGGCCCGCCGGACCTGGTCGCCACCCACCTCGACCGGATCGGCGCGGCCTGCGTCGACGCCGGCGCGGTGGAGGTCACCACCGCCCGGGAGGTCGCCCAGGCCGATGCGCTGCTGGCCGCCCGCCGCTGCGCGCTGCCGGCGCTGTCCCGCCGGGGCGGGGTGACGATCCTGGAGGACGCGACCGTGCCCCGGCCGCGTATCGCCGAGATGGTCGACCGGATCGACGCGATCGCCGTCCGGCACGACGTCGCCATCGCCACCTTCGGCCACGCCGGGGACGGCAACCTGCATCCCACCTGCGTCCTCGACTCCGCCGAGGACCACGACGCGGTACGCCGGGCCGAGGCGGCCTTCGCCGACGTCTTCGCCGCCGCCCTCGACCTCGGCGGCACCATCACCGGCGAGCACGGGGTGGGGGCGGCGAAGCTGCCGTTCCTCGCCGCCCGGCTCGGCGACGACCAGCTCGCCCTGCTGCGCCGGATCAAGAGCGCCTTCGACCCGGCGGGCGTCCTCAACCCCGGAAAGCTGGGCTCGTGACAGGCGACGTGTTCAACCCGGAGCAGCTGTCCCGCTGCATCTCCTGCGGGTTCTGCCTGCCGGCCTGCCCCACGTACGCGATGACCGGCGACGAGGCGTCGTCGCCGCGCGGGCGGATCACGCTGATGCGGGCGCTGCAGGACGGCACCCTGCCCCCGGACGACGACACGCTCGCCGAGCAGTCCTCGTTCTGCCTGGGCTGCCGTGCCTGCGAACCGGTTTGCCCCGCCGGGGTGGAGTACGGCAGCCTGCTGGAGCAGTGGCGGGTGCACCAGTGGCGCGGCCCGCGCCGGCCGCTGGTGGCCCGCGCGCTGATGCTGCTGGTCGAGCAGCGGTGGGTGCTGCGGCTGCTCGGCCTGGTCCGCCGCGCCGCCCACGGTCCGGCCGCCGCCCCGTCGGCTGAGCCCGGTGCTGCCGGGCGGCCCGACGCACAGCTCATGCTGGGCTGCGTCGAGCGGGGCCTGTTCCCGGCGGTCAGCCGGGCCGCCCGGGCGCTCGACCCGGGGCTGGCCGTCCCCACCGCGCAGGGCTGCTGCGGCGCGCTGCACGCGCACAACGGCGACCTGGCCGGCGGCGAGCGGCTTGCCGAGCGCCTCGGCGAGGACCTGCCGGGCACGATCGTCACCACCTCCGGCGGCTGCGCGGCGCACCTCGCCTCCGTGCTCGGCCGCGACCGGGTGCGCGAGCTGTCCACCTGGCTCGCCGAACGGCCCGCCGGCGCGGAGCTGCGGGTGGCCGGCCGGCGCGCCCGGGTCGCCCTGCAGGACTCCTGCCACCTGCGCAACGGCCTCGGCGTCTTCGCCGAGCCGCGGGCGCTGCTGCGCCAGGTCGCCGACTACGTGGAGCTGCCCTCGGCGGCCACCTGCTGCGGCGCCGCCGGCACGTACTCGCTGCTGCGGCCGAAGGAGTCGCGGCGGATCCTGGACGCGAAGCTCGACGAGATCGAGGCCGCCGGGGTGGACCTGGTGGTGGCGGTCAACCCGGGCTGCCTGCGGCAGCTGCGCACCGGGCTGCGCCGGCGCCGGTCCCCCGTCCGGGCCGTGCACCTGGCCGAGCTGCTCACCCGCGTCGAGCCGGCGTCCCGACCGGTCTGAGCGGGTCGGG
>NZ_JBFAVI010000292.1:2111-4080 GCF_040679695.1 Micromonospora sp. NPDC052213 | reverse complement strand
GCCCCGCCCCCCCCCCCGCCGCGGCCCCGGCCGGGGGCGCCCCCCCCCCCCGCGGGGCGGGCGGTGGCGGGGGCGGTCCGCCCCCGGCCCGGGCCCGCGACGTTCGCCGGGCGTGGTCAGCCCGGCCCGACGGCCCCTACCACCGGGCCGCCCCGGCGGCCACACCGTCGGCCCGGGCCCGCGGCCAGTCCGCCACGAGCAGGGGCACGAGCCGCAGGTCGGCGGTGGCCAGCCGGTCGAAGCGACGCCACAGCGTCGCCGCCTCGCCCGGGTCCGTGGCCCGCAGCGCCTCCCGGGCCACCTCGGCCGGGTCGCCGGCACGGCCGTCGGACGGCCACATCCGGTGCACCAGGTCGCGGCCGGCGTCGCCGGCCCAGGCCGGCACCCACTCGTGCAACACGACGTCGACGCCCGGCCCGCCGGAGGGGGCCAGCGGGACCGGCACGAGGGTGATCCCGTACCGCGCCAACACCGCGACCAGCGCGGCGGCCACGGCGCCCAGCCGCGAGCCGGCGGGAACGCCCAGGGTCAGCCGGGTCCCCTCCCCCAGCCCGGCGGCGTCGAGCAGACGCCTCGCCCGCTCCGGATCACCGGCGTCGGGTGCGTCGTCGGCGCCGCGTTCCGCCGCCGGGTGCCCGGGTTGCAGGACGCCGTGCTGGGTGGCGGCGCCGTCGGCGCCGGCCGCGCAGGCCGCCTCGGCGAGGGCCGCACGGTCGAGCGCCCACGACAGCGCATGCCGTACGGCGTGGGGCTCGGCCGCCCCGCCGGTGCCCGCGGCGAGGTAGTAGCTGCACCCCGTGCCGGCGAACCGGGCCGCCGGCGACGGCACCGACCAGGACAGCACCCCGAAGCCCGACGCCGGGTCGACCGGCTGGCCGTCCGCCGCCGCGACGACCTCGATGCGCCGCGCGGTGCGCCGGCGTACCGGGTCGGTGCCCGGATCCCACCGGGGGTTGGGCTCCAGGACGAGGTCGCCGCCCGGGGACAGCCGCTTGGCGATCCGGTACGGCCCGGCGGAGGGCGTGCACCGGTACAGCTCGGGGCTCTCGGGCACGTAGTAGTCGTACTCGCGGGGGGCCACCGCGGTGAATCCCGTGGCGAGCAGATCGACGAGGTCGTTGGCCGGCGCGGTGAGCCGCAGGACGACGGTGTCCCCCTCGGCGCGCAGCCCCGGGATCCGGGTGAACTGCTGGAACTGGGCGAAGGCGGGGGCGTGCGCCTCCCAGTGCCCGAGCGCCTCGTCGTACGCCCGGTAGTAGTCCGCCATGCCCTCGATGATCTCGCCGAGGTACGGGCGCATCGCGCGGGCGAGGGGGTGGGCGGTGCGCTTGAGGCCCCGGACGACGTCGCCGGCGGTCAGCTCCCGGGCGGCCTGGGCGTCCCAGTGGATGCCGTCCCGGAGCCGGATGCGCCAGGTGCACCCGTCCGCGCTGATTCCTCCGTTGTCGACCGTGGGCAGTTCCACGGCCGCGTCCGCCACCGGCCGGACGGCCGGGTCGGTGCCGGTGGGGTACGCGAACAGCTGCCGGGTGAGCAGCCGGAGGATCTGTCCGGTCCCGATGCAGCCCGGGGCCGCTTCGTCGGGCAGCCCGCCGTCGACCGGGCCCAGGAAGCGGAGGGTGTCCGTCCCGGTGGGCGTGTCGGTGACGCGCTCCTGCTCGCGTACGCCGGTCATGCCGTCACCGCCCCGGCGTCGGGAACCGGCCCTGTCGCCGGCTTGTCGCCGCCCCGGAACACCAGCTTGGACTTGTCGATGTTGCTCGGGTCGCCTTCGCAGTCGACGACGACGATCTGGCCGGGGGTCAGTTCGTTGAACAGGATCCGCTCGGACAGGTTGTCCTCGATGTCGCGCTGGATCGTGCGGCGCAGCGGCCGCGCGCCCAGGACCGGGTCGAAGCCCTTCTTCGCCAGGTACTTCTTGGCGTTGTCGGTCAGCTCCAGACCCATGTCCTTGTTCCGCAGCTGCGTC
>NZ_JBFAVI010000292.1:0-2014 GCF_040679695.1 Micromonospora sp. NPDC052213 | reverse complement strand
GTCGCGCGCCCAGGACCGGGTCGAAGCCCTTCTTCGCCAGGTACTTCTTGGCGTTGTCGGTCAGCTCCAGACCCATGTCCTTGTTCCGCAGCTGCGTCTCGATCCGGGCGATCATGATGTCCACGATCGACAGGATCTCGTTCTCCCGCAGCTGGTGGAACACGATCGTGTCATCGATCCGGTTCAGGAACTCCGGCCGGAAGTGCTGCTTCAGCTCGTCGTTGACCTTCTGCTTCATCCGGTCGTAGTTCGACTCCGAGTCCTCCGACGCCTGGAAGCCCAGCGACACCGCCTTCGCCACGTCCCGGGTACCCAGGTTCGTCGTCAGGATGATGACCGTGTTCTTGAAGTCCACGATCCGACCCTGACCATCGGTGAGCCGACCGTCCTCCAGGATCTGCAGCAGCGTGTTGAACACGTCCGGGTGGGCCTTCTCGATCTCGTCGAACAGCACCACCGAGAACGGCCGACGACGCACCTTCTCCGTCAGCTGACCACCCTCGTCGTAACCGACGTAACCGGGAGGCGCACCCACCAGCCGCGACACCGTGTACCGGTCGTGGAACTCCGACATGTCCAGCTGGATCAGCGCATCCTCGGAACCGAACAGGAACTCCGCCAGGGCCTTCGACAGCTCGGTCTTACCCACACCCGACGGGCCGGCGAAGATGAACGACCCCGACGGACGCTTCGGGTCCTTCAGACCCGCCCGGGTACGCCGGATCGCCTTCGAGACCGCCTTGACCGCGTCCTCCTGCCCGATGACGCGCTTGTGCAGCTCGTCCTCCATACGCAGCAGACGCGAGGTCTCCTCCTCGGTCAACTTGTACACCGGGATACCGGTCCAGTTACCGAGCACCTCAGCGATCTGCTCGTCATCAACCTCACTGACGACGTCCAGGTCGCCGGCCTTCCACTCCTTCTCCCGCTGCGCCTTCTGCCCGAGCAGCTGCTTCTCCTTGTCCCGCAACTGCGCCGCCCGCTCGAAGTCCTGCGCGTCGATCGCGGACTCCTTGTCCCGACGCACCTGCGCGATCCGCTCGTCGAAGTCCCGCAGGTCCGGCGGCGCGGTCATCCGACGGATCCGCATCCGCGCACCGGCCTCATCGATCAGGTCGATCGCCTTGTCCGGCAGAAACCGATCCGAGATGTACCGGTCGGCCAGCGTCGCCGCCGCCACCAGCGCGGCATCGGTGATGCTCACCCGGTGGTGTGCCTCGTAACGGTCCCGCAGGCCCTTGAGAATCTCGATGGTGTGCGCCAACGACGGCTCACCCACCTGGATCGGCTGGAAACGACGCTCCAACGCGGCGTCCTTCTCCAGATGCTTGCGGTACTCATCCAGCGTCGTCGCACCGATGGTCTGCAACTCACCACGCGCCAGCATCGGCTTCAGGATGCTCGCCGCGTCGATCGCGCCCTCGGCGGCGCCGGCACCGACGAGGGTGTGGATCTCGTCGATGAACAGGATGATGTCACCCCGGGTGCGGATCTCCTTGAGCACCTTCTTCAGGCGCTCCTCGAAATCACCCCGGTAACGGGAACCAGCAACCAGCGCACCCAGGTCGAGGGTGTAGAGCTGCTTGTCCTTCAGCGTCTCCGGCACCTCACCCTTGATGATCTTCTGGGACAGGCCCTCCACCACAGCCGTCTTACCGACACCCGGCTCACCGATCAGGACCGGGTTGTTCTTCGTCCGGCGGGACAACACCTGCATGACCCGCTCGATTTCCTTCTCCCGCCCGATCACCGGGTCGAGCTTGCCCTCACGGGCAGCCTGCGTCAGGTTCCGACCGAACTGGTCCAACACGAGACTCGTCGACGGCGCGGCCTCACCCGTCGCGGCGCCCGCCGCGGCCGGCTCCTTGCCCTGGTAACCCGACAGCAACTGGATCACCTGCTGACGGACCCGGTTCAGGTCCGCACCCAGCTTCACCAACACCTGAGCGGCCACGCCCTCACCCTCACGGATCAGACCCAGCAGGATGTGCTCCGTGCCGATGTAGTTGTGCCC
>NZ_JBFAVI010000291.1:0-4081 GCF_040679695.1 Micromonospora sp. NPDC052213 | reverse complement strand
GCCCGCCCGCTCCGGGCGGTCAGGCTTGATCCCTCCACGGGCGGGCTCCCCGGCAACCCCGACTCCCCCGGCCGCCGCCCGGCCCTCGCTCTCGTCCGGCCCGTCGCCCGCCGGTCCCGCCCCGTCCGCGCCGGTTGCGCTCGCTCGTCGGGTACGCCTCACCGCCGTCGAGAAGGCACCCCGACCGGCCGACCTGCCGGACGGGATCGACTGGCTGGACGAGATCCCCGACGGGATCACCGGGCTGCTGGTGGCTACCGAGTGGCTGGACAACGTGCCGCTCGACGTGGCGGTGCACACCGCCGACGGCTGGCGCTACCTGCTGGTCGACCCGGCCACCGGTGCGGAGACCGTGGGTGGCCCGGTCGACCCCGCCGACGCGGACTGGCTGGCCCGGTGGTGGTCGGTGTCAGCGGCCGGAACTGACCGGACCGGCTCGACCGGGTCCGGGTTCCGGGCAGCCCGATCGGCGGAGGGATCAAGCCTGACCGCCCGGAGCGGGTCGGGCCGCCCGGAACCCCCCGCCGGGGTGCGAGCAGAGATCGGCCGGACCCGCGACGAGGCATGGGCCGAGGCGGTGGGAAAACTCGACCGGGGGCTGGCGTTGGCCGTGGACTACGGGCACCTGAGGGACGACCGGCCGGTCGACGGGAGCCTGACCGGGTACCGGGGCGGGCGGCAGGTGCCGCCGGTGCCTGACGGGACCTGCGACGTCACCGCACACGTCGCCGTCGACTCCGTCGCCTCCGCCGGCGGGCGGGTCGCCCGGTGCGCGTACGACCTGGTGTCGCAGCGGGAGGCGCTGCGGGCGCTCGGGGCCCACGGCGGGCGACCGGTGCTGAGCCTGGCCGCCAGCGACCCGGTCGGGTACGTGCGGGCGCTCGCCGCCGCCTCGGCCGTGGCGGAGCTGACCGACCCGGCCGGGCTGGGTGGGCACTGGTGGCTGCGGCAACCGGTCGGCGTCGACCCCGAGCGGTTCATGGCACGATGACGGACATGACCACGGACGCCGGCGACCTCCGCGAGCTGACCGTCGGCACCGGAGCGGGCCTGGTGGCGGGCACCGGCGGGGAGCAGCTCGGCACCGACATGGTGCTCAACATCGGGCCGCAGCACCCCTCCACGCACGGCGTGCTCCGGCTGAGGCTGGTGCTCGACGGCGAGCGCGTGGTGGCCTGCGAGCCGATCGTCGGCTACATGCACCGGGGCGCGGAGAAGCTCTTCGAGGTCCGCGACTACCGGCAGATCATCGTGCTGGCCAACCGGCACGACTGGCTCTCGGCCTTCTCCAACGAGCTGGGCGTGGTGCTCGCCGTGGAGCGGCTGATGGGCATGGAGGTGCCGGAACGGGCCACCTGGCTGCGGATGGCCCTCGCGGAGCTGAACCGGGTGCTCAACCACCTGATGTTCCTCGGCTCCTACCCGCTGGAGATCGGCGCGATCACGCCGATGTTCTACGCCTTCCGCGAGCGGGAGACGATCCAGGCCGTGATGGAGGAGGTCTCCGGCGGCCGGATCCACTACATGTTCAACCGGGTGGGCGGCCTCAAGGAGGAGGTGCCGTCCGGCTGGACCGGCCGGGCGCGGGCCGCCATCGCGGAGGTCCGCGGACGCATGCCGGACCTGGACAACCTGATCCGGCGCAACGAGATCTTCCTGGCCCGCACGGTCGGCGTCGGCGTGCTCACCGCGGCGGACGCCGCCGCGTTCGGCGCGTCCGGGCCGGTCGCCCGGGCCTCCGGCCTCGACCTCGACCTGCGCCGCGACGAGCCCTACCTGGCCTACGACCAGCTGGACGTGCCGGTGGTGACGAAGACCGCCGGGGACTGCCACGCCCGCTTCGAGGTGCTGCTCGACCAGGTGTACGCCTCGCTCGACCTCGCCGAGCAGTGCCTGGACCGGGTGGACCGGCTCACCGGGCCGGTCAACACCCGGCTGCCGAAGGTGCTCAAGGCGCCGGAGGGGCACACCTACGCGTGGACCGAGAACCCGCTCGGCATCAACGGCTACTACCTGGTCTCCCGGGGCGAGAAGACGCCGTGGCGGCTCAAGCTGCGCACCGCGTCGTACGCGAACGTGCAGGCGCTGGCCACCCTGCTCCCCGGCTGCCTGGTGCCGGATCTGATCGCCATCCTCGGCTCGATGTTCTTCGTGGTCGGCGACATCGACAAGTGACCCGCGCGGCCCCGGTCGCCGGTCAGCGCCAGCGGTCGGCGGAACGCGAGCCGCCCGCGCGGGGGGCGTCGTCCTGCGGCGGGTAGCCGTAGCGCTCCTCCTGCCGTCGGCCGTACCGCTCCGGCTCGGGCTCCGGCTGGCGGGCGCGGTGCGCCTCGGGCTGGTGCCCGCGCTGGCGGGGCGGGCGCCACTCCTCGGGCACCGGCACCCCGCCGGCCGGCAGCGCCGGCGCGTCCCCCGGCTCCGCCCAGCCGCCCCGCCATCCGTCGTCCGCCCGTTCCCGATGCGGCTCGTCCCGGCGGACCGTCGCCCAGCGGTCCGAGACCCGGTACTCGGTGCCGGTGGCGTCCGCGTGCACCTCGGCACGCCGCTCACCGACCCGCAGTTCCCGGCCCCGGTCGTCGTCCCTCACGGCCGCCCACCGGTCACCGGCGCGCAGCTCCGACCAGTACTCACCGCTCTCCGGCCCCGCCTCGTCGGGCTGGTGCGGCCGGCCCCGCCCCGGCTGCTCGGCCGGCACGGCCCAGGCCGCCGGCCCGCCCGTGCCGTCCCAGCCCCGGTCGTCCCACTGCTGCCCGCGCTCCTGCCGCTGCCCGCGCTCCTGCCGCTGCCCGCGTTCGTCCCGTCGGCCCGGCCGCTCGCGGTCGGTCCCCTGCCCGGACCACTCGCCCCGGTCGCGCGACCGCGACCGGTCGTCGTCCCGGGGCGCGCCGGCCGTCGCCCACGACCGGTCGTCGTTCCGCCGGGAACGGTCGTCGTCGCGCCGGGACCGGTCCTCCAGGTCGCCGTGGCCGGCCCGGGACCGGTCGTCCGACTCGTCGGACCACGGCCGCTCCTCCGGCGCCGGCGACCACCGTCCCGCGTACCCGCCGCCGTACCGGGTGCCGGGGTCGCCGGGCACGGACGCGCCACCGTCCACGATGGTGTGCCGGGTGGTGACGTGCACGGTCTCGGTGTGCCGCACCACCCCGAGCGGGCGCGCGGCGGGCTGGCTCTCGGGCTCCGCCGGCCGGGCCGCCCCGTACACCCCGGCCGCTCCGCCGGCGGGTCGGTCCCCGCCGTACACCCCGGCGGTGGCGGGCCGGTCCCCGCCGGCCGAGCCGCCGGTGGGCCGGTCCGCGCCGTACGCCCCGGCCTGGGCCGCCGGCCGCTCGGCGCGCGGGCCCGGCTGGGGCCGGCGGGTGGGCTCCTCGTCGTCCCGGTCGGCGCGTCCCCAGCGGGGCGCCGGATCCGCCTGGCCCGGCGCCCGCCCCCGGCCGGAGAACCCGTCGTCGGCGGATCCCGGGCCCCGGCCGGCATCGGCCTGGTCGTCGACTCCGGCCAGCGCGGCGCTGCTGGCGTCCAGCCGCCGGCGCAGCGCGGCGACCGCCTCCTGGGCCCGCTGGGCCTGGTCGAGCGCCTGGTTGCCGCGCTGGGCGGCCGCCACGATCTCCCCGCGCAGCTCGTGGCGGAGCTGCTCCATCTCGTCCAGCAGCTCCTCGGTGCGGGCCGGGCCGGCGCCGTCGGCGCGCAACGCGATCGACAGGCCGATCAGGACCACGGCCAGGATGGCGAGCACGGCGGCGAACCGCAGCGGACCGTTGCCGTCGGCGACGAGCAGGATCAGCGCCGCCACCGGCGCCAGCGCGACGCCGATCCAGAAGAGCACGGTGAGCAGCGGTGGATTGCGCTTGTCGGCGGGGGCGACCGGGGCTGGCATGGGTCCGCAGCCTACCGAGAGTTCCCCCGGCTGGAAACGGCTGGAGAGACCCGGCGGGACGGGACAGCGCAGCCGGTAGCCGGCGGGACGGGACAGCGCAGCCGGTAGCCGGCGGGACGGGACAGCGCAGCCGGTAGCCGGCGGGACGGGACAGCGCAGCCGGTAGCCGACGGCGCGGGGCCGCCGGGGCCCGGCCGGGGCTCAGCT
>NZ_JBFAVI010000290.1:0-4236 GCF_040679695.1 Micromonospora sp. NPDC052213 | reverse complement strand
GTGCCCGGCGCAGGGATCAAGCCTGACCGCCCGGAGCCGGGCACGGCGGGCCACACCCCCACCACCACGCACCGCAACCCAACACCCGCCAAAGGAGGCACAGCGCCGGAAGAGCGCTCCGCCGCAGACGCAACCGGCCGGCCCCGAAATCGGGACCGGCCGGTCGGGTCATGCGGTTGTCACACGGTCGTCACCAGAGCTGGGCGACGATGTCCGCCGCCTGCTCCTCCCACTGCGCGTACGCGAACGGGTAGGCCGAGACCTGCACCGTCTGTGCGGCGGAGGTCAGCGGCAGGTCCTGCCAGCCGCCGACGTTCTTGAGCGCCTCGAAGAACGCCCGCGAGGCGTACTCGGGGTCGGTGATCTGGTCGGGCGAACCCCAACCCGACGACGGGCGCTGCTGGAACAGGCCCTGCGAGTCGTGGTCGTTGTACGCGCCCAGGTGGCCGAGGTTGTAGAGCTTCGACTCCTGCAGCGACGTCGCGATGCCGATGACGGCGCCCCGCTCACCCACGCCGGTCTCCTTGGCCTCCTCGATGATGGCCTTGGCGTTGGCGAGCTGCGCGTCGTCGAGCGGGATGCGCGACTGGGCACCCTGCACGCCGTGCGGGATCAGCTCGTCCCGGGCGGGCTTGTCGGCGACCGGCTTGGCCGTCTCGCCGCCGGTGGTCAGGGCCGACTCGTCGCTGGGGGCCGACTTGCCCTGGCCGGTGGCCTGCTCGATCGCGGCCACGGCGCCCTCGTGCGGCGTGCTGGTGACAGGTGCGGCCACGGCCGTCGGCCCGAATGCCAGGCCGCCGAGGGCGGCGACACCCACGACGCTCAGCGCGATCTTGCGGTTCGAGTCCTTCGAGTCCTTCGCGATGGCCGGGAGCCACCGAGTGAAGTCGTACTTCACGATGGTTGCCCTTTCGGTCAGGCGAAGCGCTCCGTGCTGAGCGCTCCTCGGGGGAACTTCCGCGCCGGAGGAGGTTTCGGTTCCGGCGGTACGGGGGACACAACCAGCTTGACCTGTCGGGCATTCCGGATATGAGCCGGTGGTGGCCTGCTGCGGTCGCCGTCACTCGGCACGCGGGACGGGCGAGGACACTCCCCTGCGTTCGGCGCGGGGAAAGATGAACCGGACGATCGATCCAGGCCGGCCGAGTCCGGACCGGAACAGTCTGAACACGGTCACCGCGAGGCCGGACCGGTGAGGGCCGGCACGGTGCCGGACCGGATCGGCTCAGGCGGCGTGGGGTGCGCCGAACCGGACGAGGACGTGCCAGAGCTGCTTGAGGTGCTGGAGGGTGACCTCGGCCGGCCCCCGGTCGGCCCAGCGGGACGGCTCGGTGACCACGGAGACCGCCGCGCGCCCGATCAGGGCGGCGTCGACCGGATCGCCCGGCCGGGCGAACTCGGCGTGCACCCGGGCGGCCAGCGGGGGGATGGCCGGCCCCCGGAAGTCGGGATCAATCCGGTCGACGGGAAGCGCGAAGCCGGCGTGCCAGTGCAGGGCGACGCCGTGCCGACGGGCCAGCGCGTCGAGGGTCTCCCCGGCCTCGGTGCCCCGGAAGGACGGGTCCACGACCACCGCCTCCACGTCCCGGGCCAGGCTCAACTCCCCGTGGATCTGGGCCTCGATGTAGTCGTCGAGGGCGCGACCCGCGGCGCCGGGGGCCCACGCGGCCTCCTCGCGGCGGCGCAGCAGCGCCCGGACCAGGGCCACCACGTCCCCCGGCACGCCCAGGCTGACCCCGGTGCTGTCGGTCGCCGCGAGCAGGGCCGCCAGCACCGGCTCGAAGACGTCGACGGTGCCCAGGTCGCGGGGGCCCAGGTGACTGTCACCGAAGCAGAACGTCGCCCGGGCGAGCACCTCGGGACGCAGCCGAAGGTGGCAGGAGCCGAACCGGGGGCTGGCACCGTCCGGGTGGTCGAGCAGGTTCAGGCCGCCGTACTTCGGCCGGTCCGTCGGGGGCACGCCGGGCACCTGGTAGGCGCCGCCGAAGAGCGTCTCCTCCCAGCGGTCCCGGTCGCCCCCGGGGAAGGCGGTCAGCCCGCCGTTGGAGATGCCGGTCTCGAACTGGCTGCGGTAGACGCCCTCGGCGGCGAGGGCCGACGCCACCGTACGCCCGTCGGCGCACAGCCGGTCCGGGTGGAAGTTGAGGGTGAGGCGGCCGTGCCGGCCGACCGCGGCGATCAGGCGCTCCGGCCGGTGGGTCACGCCCGAGCCCGCGAGCGCGCGGGCGATGACGGCCAGGGCGGCGGGGCGGTCGCGCAGCGCCGCCGCGCGGACGTGGCCGATCGCCGCGCGCTGGGCGGGGCTCAGTGCCGCGTCGACGGCGGCCGGACCGGCGGTGGGGTGCACGGCTGCGAATACTTCTCGCGCGCGGGCCGGGGCGCACCCGATTTTCGGTGCCGGCCGGAGCTGCGTCGTGCGGCGGCGGCAGCCGGTCACCGACCTGTCCGGCCCCGGCCGATCCCGGTTCCGCCCTGCCGCCCGCGCCGTCGTTGCCGGCCACGGTCCGAACGGACCGGCAAACGCCTTTCGGTTACTCCTCGCGCGCCCGGTCGGTGCCGAAGCCGTCGAGGGTCGCCCGCTCGTCCGCGCCGAGCAGTTCCTGGAAGAGCGTGATCTGCAGGCCGGCCGGGGCGTCGAGGCGCGCGTTGAGCGACTGCCACGGGGTCACGGTCGGCGGGGCGATCTCGGTGGCGCCGGCGGAGACCAGGCGGCGGGTGGCGGACCGGCTGTCGTCCACCTCGAACGCCACCCTGATCTTAGGGGCGACCTGCCGCCCGACCTCGACCTCGTCGATCATCCGCTTCTGCGCCGGGTTGGCGATCTCCAGCGTCGCCCGGCCGGCGTCGAGGATCACCACCCGCGCGTCGCCCTCCCCCGTGAAGGCGGCCTGCTCGGGCAGGCCCAGCGCGTCACGGAAGAACCCGACCGCCGCCTCGTAGTCCTCGGCCTCCACGACCAGACGAAGCTGGCGTACGGCGGGTGGGCGGCCGGCGTCGTCCGTCGTCATGCCGGCAGAGCCTAGTCGGTCACGGTGCGCCGGGCGCCTACGGTTCACCCGCTGGGCCGGTACCGAAACCGGGGATTACAGTGGGAGCGCCGACCGGAAGGCAGGGAATTGACTGTTGGTGCGGTGGTCGACCAGGCCGCCCTGGGGGACCACGTCTGGTGGGCCGACGACGACGAGACCGACGCGCTCGCCGCCGGCGGCCGCTTCGTCACCCCCCGTCCCCGCCACGGTCGGGCCGCCGCCGGGTCCCCGGGCACGTCGGGCCCGTACCCGGTGGGACGGGCGGCATGACCGGGCCGGGCGGCACAGCGGGCGCTTTCGTGCACGAGGGCCTCTTCTATCGCGGCCCGGACGAACTGTTGGCGGGCACGGTGCCGTTCATCACCAGCGGGTTGGCCGCCGCAGAACCGGTGCTGGTCGCGATGCCCGGCGCCAACCTGTGGCAGGTCCGCGCCGCGGTCGGCGCGATGGACGGCGTGCGCTGGGCGGACATGACCGAGGCCGGCCGGAACCCGGGGCGGATCATCCCGTGGGTTTTGCAGGCGTTCATCGACGAGCACGCCGGCCGGCGCGTACGGATCATCGGCGAGCCGATCTGGGCCGGGCGCAGCGACACCGAGTATCCGGCCTGCGCCCAGCACGAGGCGCTGATCAACATGGCGTTCGCCGGCCGCGACGCCACCATCCTCTGCCCGTACGACGTGGCGGGTCTCGACGACGACGTGCTGACCGACGCGTGCGCCACGCACCCGGTGCTCGTCGACGGCGCGGGGCGGCGGTCGAGCGGGGCGTACGCCCCGTCGGAGGTGGTCGCCCGCTACAACCTCCCGCTGCCGGCACCGGCGGAACCGGTCGCGGCACTGGCCTACCAGGTCGACAGCCTGCCCGCCGTGCGTGCGTTCGTCGCCGGCCACGGCCGGGTCGCCGGGCTGGACGAGGACCGGGTGGCCGACCTGCAGATCGCGGTGACGGAGCTGGCCACGAACAGCATCGCGCACGCCGGGGGCGCGGGCGTGCTGCGGGTCTGGCGGACCGCCGAGCACCTGGTCTGCGAGATCCACGACGACGGCTGGCTGGCCGACCCGCTGGCCGGCCGGTTGACTCCGGCGAAGGACGGCGTCGGCGGTCGGGGCCTGGTGATCGTGCAGGCGCTCTGCGACCTGGTCCGGGTGTACAGCACCGCCGTCGGCACGACGGTCCGCCTGCACATCCGCCGCCCGCTCTGACC
>NZ_JBFAVI010000289.1:0-4242 GCF_040679695.1 Micromonospora sp. NPDC052213 | reverse complement strand
CGCGCCGTCGGCGGCGCGGCCCGGAACGCCGACCCGGGAGCCGGCGTCGCGCCGCGCTGTTCACATCCCCGCGAGGGCGGCGCGGACGGCCGACTCCGGTACGTCGGCGACCAGGTCCGGGCCGGTCGGGCCGTCCAGTACGAAGGACAGCCCCGACGTCGCCTTCTTGTCCCGGCGCATCAACGCGATCAGCTCGTCGTGGTCCACCCCGGCCGGCAGGGCGGTGTCGAGGCCGTAGTACGCCACCACCTCGCGGTGCTCGACCACCCGGCGCGCGTCGATCCGATCCAGGATCCCGGCCAGTCGTCCCGCGAACACCGTGCCGATGCCGACCGCCTCGCCGTGCCGGAGCCGGAAGTCGGTCGCGATCTCCAGCGCGTGCCCCAGCGTGTGGCCGTAGTTGAGGATGTGCCGCAGCCCGGCGTCACGCTCGTCGGCGGCCACCACCTGGGCCTTGAGCGCCACGCACGCGGCGATCTGCTCGTCCACCGGCCGGTCGCGCAGGTCTCCCGCGCCGATGAAGTGCGCCCGGGCGATCTCCCCGTAGCCGTTGCGCCACTCCCGCTCCGGCAACGTGCCCAGGTGCTCGGTGTCGCAGAGCACCGCGCGGGGCTGCCAGTACACGCCCACCAGGTTCTTGCCCTCCGGCAGGTTCACCGCCGTCTTCCCGCCGACGCTGGCGTCCACCTGCGCGAGCAGCGACGTCGGCAGGTGGATCACCGCGATGCCCCGGTGGTAGAGGCCGGCGGCCAACCCGACGACATCCGTCGTGGTGCCGCCGCCGCAGGAGACCACCGCGTCGGAGCGGGTCAACCCGAAGTCCGCGAACTCCCGGCACAACTGCTCCACCGTGGACAACGTCTTGTCGTGCTCGCCGTCGCGGGCCGGCACCACCCGGTGCGGCACCCCCGGGTCCGGCGTCCACTCGGCCGGGCGGGCGGAGACCACGACGACCCGGCGTGCGCCGATCCGCGCCACCTCCGCCGGCAGCCGGTGGCGCACGCCGGGACCGATGAGCACCGGGTACGCGCGCTCGCCGAGCGCCACCTCGATCCGGGACGGCTCCGTGGCGGGACGGTCGTCGGTGCGGGTCGGGTGCATCAGGCTGCCACCTCCTGGGGGCGCAGGACGAAGGGCGGGGACGGGTCGGGGGCGTCCTGGCCGGCGCGGACCAGCCACAGCCGCAGCGCCATCGCCGCCAGCGAGTCCACCTCCGGCGCGATGCCCCACCGGTCATGGGTGAGCTGGGCGTGGTGCGCCAGCAGGAAGCCCCGCGGCACCTCGGCGGGACGGCCGACCACGTCGGCCACCTGGTGCAGGTAGCGCCGCCACGCGGCGGCGACCTCGCCGGTGAACGGCAGGTCCCCGGCCGCCAGCACGATCTTCTCCGCCCCGGCGTCGGCCTGCGTGGCGAGGTCCCGGCGCTGCGCCCCGGTCAGCGACCAGCTCCGGTCCTGCCAGTGCAGGAAGAGGAAGGCCGGCCGGTCGGCCTCCGGCATCAGCCCCGTCAGGTGCCGCAGGTGCGCCACCGCGAGGGGCAGTTCGAGGCCGGCCAGCCAGGCGCCGTCCCCGCCGAGCAGGGCCAGCGCCAGGTCGCTGCCCGCGTACGCGAGCGGCCCGCCCCGGGCGGCGTCGCGGAAAGCGTACGGGTCGGCGGCGAAGGACACGGCCGGGTCGTGCGCGAGCAGTCCCCGCCGTACGGCGTCGAGCGCGGGCGAAAACGCGTGGAAGCCGAGGCTCAGGCCCTGGTTCAACCGGTCGAAGTACCAGTCCGACCCGGGGTCGGCGCGGCGGGCGTCGGCGACCAGCCCGGCCAGCACGGTCGGCACCAGCTCGACCACCCACGCGTCCGGGCACCGGCCGGCCGGCACGGCGAGGCGGGCGAACAACCAGGAGCGTTCCACGGACGGCACCTCGACTGACGGCGGGCAGAGCGCGGGCGCGACGGCCGGTCTGCGGGGGTCGGCCCCATCATCGGCCTGCGGCCCGTCCCGCCGGCACGTCGCCGGTCGGATCTGGGGACGACTTAGGGGGTGACAGGGGTAGGTCGCCGCCACGGTGCTCGGAAGACTTGTGCCGTTGTACGGCGAGCGAGGTCTACGCCGCGATGAGGAGTCTCGCCGACGGACGGATGTGGTGACATGCTTCGGAGCGACCTGATCCAGCCGTTGCCCGATCTGCTCAGGGCCCACGCCGCGAGGCTCGGGAACAAGGTCGCCTTCCGCGACGAGCGCCGCGCCGTCGGGTACGCCGATCTGGAGGCGCGTACCCGGCGACTCGCCGGCCACCTGGCGGCGGCGGGCGTCGGGCGGGGCGATCGGGTGGCGATGTGCCTCGGCAACCGCGTGGAGACGGTGGAGACGTGGCTCGCCGTCACCCGGGCCGCCGCGGTGGGCGTACCGCTGAACCCGCACAGCACCGACGCGGAGCTGGCCCACCTGCTGGACGACTCCGGGGCGGTGCTCGTCGTCACCGACCCGGCGCACCTGGCCCGACTGCTGCGGCTGCGGACCGACCGGCCGGGCCTGCGCGTCTGGGTCGTCGGGGACGACCCCGCGCCCGAGGGCGTCACCGCGTTCCGCGACCTGGCCGACGCGGAGCCGGCCGTCGCCGCCCGCGACGACCTGGGCCTCGACGAGGTCGCCTGGATGCTCTACACCTCCGGCACCACCGGCGCGCCGAAGGGCGTGCTCTCCACGCAGCGCACCTGCCTGTGGTCGGTGGCGTCCTGCTACGTGCCGGTGCCCGGCCTCACCGACGCCGACCGGGTGGTCTGGCCGCTGCCGCTGTTCCACAGCCTGTCCCACATCGGGTGCGTGCTCAGCGTGACCGCGGTGGGCGCCACCGCCCGGCTCGTCGACGGTTTCTCCGCCGACGACGTGCTGCGCGCCGTCGCCGAGGACGAGGCCACCGTGCTGGCCGGGGTGCCCGCGATGTACCACCACCTGGTGGCCGCCGCCCGGGAGACCGGCTTCCGGGCCCCGGCCCTGCGGGTGTGCCTGGTCGGCGGGGCGATCACCACCGGGGCGCTGCGGCGCGCGTTCCACGAGGTCTTCGACGCGCCGCTGCTCGACGCGTACGGCAGCACGGAGACCTGCGGCTCGATCGCCGTCACCCGGCCCGACCGGCCCCGGGTCGAGGGCTCGTGCGGGCAGCCGGTGGACGGCGTCGAGGTGCGGCTGGTCAGCCCGGAGACCGGGCTGGACGTCCCGACCGGGAACGAGGGCGAGGTCTGGGTACGCGGCCCGAGCGTCATGCTCGGCTACCACGGGCTGCCGGAGGTCACCGCCGCCGCGTTGCGCGACGGCTGGTACCGCACCGGCGACCTGGCCCGCTTCGACGCCGGCGGCAACCTGTTCGTCACCGGGCGGCACCGAGAGTTGATCATCCGGGGCGGGGAGAAGATCCACCCGGGCGAGGTGGAGGACGCGCTGCGCGCGGTGCCCGGCGTCGCCGACGTGGCGGTGACCGGCCGGCCGCACGACGTGCTCGGCGAGGTGCCCGTGGCGTTCGTCGTCCCCGGCCCGGAGGGCTTCGACCCCCGGGCCGCGTACGCGGCCTGCCGGGAGCGGCTCGCGTACCACAAGGTGCCCGAGGAGCTGTACGAGATCGCGGCAGTGCCCCGGACCGCCTCCGGCAAGGTGACCCGGCGGCTGCTGCTGGAGCGGCCCGCCCGGCTGCGCGCCGTCAACGGCAGCCACCACGAGGCGCTGACCCGGATCGCCTGGCGCCCGCTGGACCTCACCGCCGCGCCGACGGCCGGGGCCGACGCTGACGGAGCCCCGGGCCGGCGCTGGGCGGTGGTGGGCGCGGGCGGCGGGGAGCCGGCCGCCGCGCTGCGCGCCGCCGGGGCGGTGGTGCGGACGTACCCCGACCTGGCCGAGCTGGCCGCGGACGCCGACCGGCCCGACGTGACCGTGCTGGCGGCCGGGCCCGCCGGGGACGCGGCCGGTCTCGCCGACACGGCGCGGGGCTGGCTGGACGACGAGCGGTCCGCCGGCGGCCGGGTGGTGCTGCTG
Organism: Micromonospora sp. NPDC052213; assembly: GCF_040679695.1. Classification (NCBI taxonomy): domain Bacteria; kingdom Bacillati; phylum Actinomycetota; class Actinomycetes; order Micromonosporales; family Micromonosporaceae; genus Micromonospora; species Micromonospora sp. NPDC052213. The sequence goes on along the minus strand of NZ_JBFAVI010000289.1, from coordinate 223 downwards.
ACCACCGGGGCCGTGGACGCGTCCACCCCGGACCGCCCCGACGCCCCCGACCTCGTCCCGTCGGCCGTCGTGGCCTGGGCGGTGGGCCGCTGCCTGCTGGCCGCGTACCCGGATCGGGTGGTGCTGGTCGACCGCGACGCCGACGGGCGCTCCCCGGCCCTGCTGCCGGCCGCCGTGGACGCCGGCGCCGCGCAGGTCGCCCTCCGCGCCGGCGCCGCCCGGC
>NZ_JBFAVI010000288.1:0-4260 GCF_040679695.1 Micromonospora sp. NPDC052213 | reverse complement strand
CCCCTCGGCCAGGACCCCACCGGCCACGGTCCGGTCGGCCGCCCCCCGCGGCCCGTCGCCGGCACCCGGGAGCCCGGCCCGCGCGCCTTCCCCCGCCGGTAGGCCGTCCGGGGCGGCTTCCCCCGCCGGGAGCCCGGCCCGCGCGGCGTCCTCAGGCGGGAGCCCGGCCCGCGCGGCGTCCTCAGGCGGGAGCCCGGCCCGCGCGGCGTCCTCAGGCGGGAGCCCGGCCCGCGTCGCCGGCGGCGCGCCGGCCGGGCGGCCGGACTCCAGCACCCGGCGCAGGTCCGCGAGGAGGCCCAGCCGCTCGGCGGAGTTGTGGTCCGACTCGGCCGCGTAGACCGCCACGGTGTCGTTGCGGTGCTTGGCGTCGTACATCGCCACGTCGGCGTGGCGCATCAGGGTCGCGAAGTCCTCACCGTGTTCCGGGAAGAGCGCGACGCCGATGGAGCCGCCCACGTCGAGCGGCAGCCCGTCCAGGGACACCGGCTCGGCCAGCGCGCGGACCACCCGGTCGGCGAGGTCCCGGGCCTCATCGACGTCGGCCAGCCCGGTCATCACGATGGCGAACTCGTCCCCGCCCAGCCGGGCCACCATGTCCTCCCCGGCCACGCCGGTCAGCCGGGCGCTCACCTCGACCAGCAGCCGGTCACCCACCGCGTGCCCGAGGGCGTCGTTGACGTTCTTGAACCGGTCGAGGTCGATCAGGAGCAGCGCCAGGTGGGCGCCGGGCTCGCCGCGGGTTGCCCGTTCGGCGTGCAGGTGCACCTGCTCGCCGACCTCGGCCAGCAGCGCCTTGCGGTTGGGCAGGCCGGTGAGCGGGTCCAGTGAGGCCAGTTGCTGCTGCTCCACGCTGAGCCGGGCCATCCGGTAGACGGCGAACAGCGGCACCAGCACCAGCGGGATCAGCGCCGCACTGGCCCGGGCCGCGGCGACCAGCACCGGGGCGAGCAGCAGCAGCGAGCCGGTGGAGAGCAGCTCGAAGCCCAGCCCCTGCCGCAGGCTGGGCCACCAGCGGTCGCCGAAGCGCAGCCGGACGGCGGCGCTCACCAGCGCGTAGTTGACGGCGAACCAGGCCACCGTCGCGCCGCCCACGGCGGCCACGTCCGTCCAGCGCAGCGGGCCGCCGTCGAAGATGCCGCCGGGCCCGAGCCAGGTGACCACGTACGCGGCGGCCAGGGCGCAGGCGTACTGGCCGGCGTTGAAGGCCGTCCGCCAGGGGGCGTGCCCCATCCGCCAGCCGGAGACGACGACGGCCACCGCCTGCACGGCGACCGCCGGGCCGAACCCCCAGCCGAGCAGGATCGCGAAGGTGAAGCAGGTGGACGGGAAGACCGCCGAGGTCTGCCGGCGCCCGGGCGGGACGAACGGGCGCGCGTCGCAGCCGATGGCGAGGGCCGCCATCACCCAGAACGCCGCCGGCAGCTCCGGCAGCTCCTCCGGGAGGGCGAGCAGCGGGCGTACGCAGAGCAGCACGGCCAGCGCGACGACCGACCAGACGAAGACGAAGAACGGGCGTCCCCGGCCGGGCGGAACGGAGTTTCGCAGGTCGGCGGCCTCCATCGCACCTCCCGGGGGGCTCGGTCCACGAGGCGTGCCCGCTGACACGCCGTGCCGTCAATGAAACGCCCTCGGTGGTGCAATGCCCGACACGACAGTCGCGAATCGGTCGTAGTCGTAATTAAGTTGGTATCCGGGCCAGTCCCCCCAAGCCGCCCGGGACGGCGCCCGCCGACGACACCGCGAGGCGTCCGCCCGGGCGGCCTCCCCCACTCCCGGGCGGGCTTCCCCGCCGGCCCGCCGTCACTCCTCGATGCGGGCGGCCCCCCGGGCCGCGTCCGGGCCCTCGTCCAGCAGCACCTGGAAGCCCGCCTCGTCGAGGACGGGCACCTTGAGGCTGGCCGCCTTGTCCGCCTTGGAGCCCGGGTTGTCGCCCACGACCACGAAGGAGGTCTTCTTGGAGACCGACCCGCTGACCTTGCCGCCCCGGCTCTGGATCGCCTCGGCGGCCTGGTCGCGGCTGAACCCGGCCAGCGTGCCGGTCACCACGACGCTGAGCCCCTCCAGCGGGCGTGGCCCCTCGTCGACCACGTCCTCGGCCATCCGTACGCCGGCCTCGGCCCACTTGCGGACCACCTCGCGGTGCCAGTCGACGGCGAACCACTCCCGGATGCTCGCCGCGATCGTCGGCCCCACGCCGTCGACCGAGGAGAGCTCCTCCTCGCCGGCCCGGTCGATCGCCTCGACGGAGCGGAAGTGCCGGGCGAGCGCCCGCGCGGCGGTGGGCCCGACGTGCCGGATGGACAGCCCCACCAGCACCCGCCACAGGTCGCGTTCCTTGGCCACGGCCAGGTTGTCGAGCAGTTTGACCGCATTGCTGCCGAGGCTGCCGTCCTTGTTGACGAAGAAGGGCGACTTCGCGAGCTGCTCGGCGTCGAGGGAGAACAGGTCGCCCTCGTCGGTGATGATGTGGGCGTCGAGCAGCGCCGCCGCGCTCTTGTGGCCGAGCGCCTCGATGTCGAACACCTTGCGGCTCGCCAGGTGGAAGACCCGCTCCCGCAGCTGACCGGGGCAGGTGCGGGAGTTGGGGCAGCGGATGTCGACGTCGCCCTCCTTGGCCGGCGCCAGCGGCGAGCCGCAGGCCGGGCAGGTGGTGGGCATGACGAACGGCCGGGCGTCGGCGGGGCGCAGGTCGACCACCGGGCCGAGCACCTCGGGGATCACGTCGCCGGCCTTGCGCAGCACCACGGTGTCGCCGATCAGGACGCCCTTGCGCTCGACCTCCCGCGCGTTGTGCAGGGTGGCGTACGCGACGGTGGAGCCGGCCACCTTGACGGGCTGGAGCACGGCCCGGGGCGTGACCCGGCCGGTGCGGCCGACCTCGACGTCGATGTCGAGCAGCTTCGTGGTCACCTCCTCCGGCGGGTACTTGAAGGCGATCGCCCAGCGCGGCGCCCGGCTGGTCGAACCGAGCCGGCCCTGGATCGAGACCGGGTCGACCTTGACCACCACGCCGTCGATCTCGTGCTCGACGTCGTGCCGGTGCTCGGCGTAGTGGGCGATGAATTCCGCGACGCCGGCCAGGTCGGGCACCACCCGCCAACGGTCGCTGGTCGGCAGCCCCCACGCCTTCAGGGCCGCGTACGACTCGGACTGCGTCACCGGCTGGAAGCCGCGGCGGGCGCCGATGCCGTGCACCACCAGGCGCAGCGGACGGGACGCGGTGATCCGCGGATCCTTCTGGCGCAGGCTGCCGGCGGCCGCGTTGCGCGGGTTGGCGAACGGTGCCTTGCCCTGCTCGACCAGACCCGCGTTGAGGTCGGCGAAGGCGGCCACCGGGAAGTAGATCTCGCCGCGGACCTCGATGAACTCCGGCATGTCGGGGAACTCCGCCGACGCGGAGAGCTGGCCCGGCACGTCGCGGATGCTGCGCACGTTGGCGGTGACGTCCTCGCCGGTGCGGCCGTCGCCCCGGGTCGCCGCGCGGACCAGCCGCCCGCGCTCGTAGGTGAGGTTGATGGCGAGCCCGTCGACCTTCAGCTCGCAGAGGTAGGGCACCGGCCCGCCCGCGTCGCGCTCGACCCGCTCGGCCCAGGCCGCCAGCTCCTCGTCGGCGAAGGCGTTGTCGAGCGAGAGCATCCGCTCGGCGTGGGCCACCGGGGTGAAGTCCGTGGAGAAGGTGCCGCCGACCCGCTGCGTCGGCGACTCGGGTGTGCGCAGCGCGGGGAACTGCTCCTCCAGCGCCGCCAGCTCCCGCAACTGCCGGTCGAACTCGGCGTCGGAGATGGTCGGCGCGTCCAGCACGTAGTAGCGGTACTGGTGCTCGGTCAGCTCCTGGCTCAGGGTGGCGTGCTGCTCCCGCGCCTCCAGGGTCGGCTCGGCACCCGCGGCCGCCTCCTGTGCCGGAGTGACCTGCTGGTGGATGGCTTCCTCGGACACCGCGCGACCTCCCGTGATTCCGCTACCCCGGCACCGTATCGGTCCGGTGGGACAATCCGCCGGCCACCCGCCACGCCTGGGCGGCGCCAGGGCCACCGACGTGCGAGGATCGCCGGACTGCGGGCTGCGCCGGGTGGCCCGCCACCTGCGGCGTCCGCGCCGCACCGACTCTCGAGGCGGGGGTACGGATGCCGGAATGGCTGCTCTGGGCGGCGGCGGTCGCGCTGGCCGTGGCGGCCGGCTGGGCGTGGAGCGAGTGGCGGCGCGGTGCCCGTGACGACGCCCCGCGCCGACGGGAACGCCCGCGCGCCCGACCCGGCCGCG
>NZ_JBFAVI010000287.1:0-4297 GCF_040679695.1 Micromonospora sp. NPDC052213 | reverse complement strand
CCGCCGCCCTGCTCCCCGGCCCGGTGACACCACCCCGGCCCGGCGCCCGCCACCCCCCTTTCGCGCCGGCGGGGTGGGCGGCGGCCGCCCGGGCGCCCCCCGGGAGGCAGGACTATCCGGCGACACAGCGGGAAAGGGGCCCCGGGGAGCCGAACGGATCGGGGGTGCCGTGGAAGCCGTCGTCATCGGCGCGGTGATCGTGATCGTGGTCATCGCGCTCGTCGGCGCCCTGAGCGTCCGGCTTGTGCAGCAGTACCAGCGCGGCATCGTCTTCCGCTTCGGCCGCGTGCTGCAACCGGTCCGCGAGCCCGGCCTGCGCCTCATCGTCCCGATCGCCGACCGGATGGTCCGCGTCAGCATGCAGACGACCGTGATCGGCGTGCCCCCGCAGGGCGCCATCACCCGGGACAACGTCACCCTCACCGTCGACGCGGTCGTCTACTACCGGGTCGTCGACCCGGTGAAGGCGCTGGTCAAGGTCCGCGACTACCCCGCGGCCGTGCTTCAGGTGGCGCAGACCGCGCTGCGGTCGGTGATCGGCAAGGCCGACCTGGACACCCTGCTCGGCGACCGGGAGCGGATCAACACCGAACTGAAGGCCGTCATCGACGCGCCGACCGAGAAGCCGTGGGGACTGCTCATCGAGCGGGTCGAGGTCAAGGACGTCGCGCTGCCCGAGGGGATGAAGCGGTCGATGTCCCGCCAGGCCGAGGCGGAACGCGAGCGCCGCGCCCGGGTGATCGCCGCCGACGGCGAGTACCAGGCGTCCCGCCGGCTCGCCGACGCGTCCCGGGCGATGGCGGCCACCCCCGGGGCGTACCAGCTCCGGCTGCTGCAGACCGTCGTGGACGTGGCGGCGGAGAAGAACAGCACCCTGGTGATGCCGTTCCCGGTCGAGCTGCTGCGCTTCTTCGACAAGTTCACCCACGCCGCCGCACCCACGCGCGAAGCCGAGCCGCCGGCGGCGCAGCCCCCCACAGCGGAGCGCGCCGCGCCGGCACCCACCGCCGCGCCCGGCGACGGCCGCCGCCGACCCCCGGCCTGACCCCTGGTCGGCGCGCGTGCCGACCTCGGCGCGCCGCCGCCTCCGTCGCCGGTCCGCCCGGCTGCCCGGGTACGACCACCGCCCGTATGTCGGCCGAGCCGGCGGGTGACGGCCCGTTCGGCGACGACGCTTGCGAGAGGGTGCTACGAGTAGCGCGTGTCCGTTACCGACCATGCCGCCACCCCGCCGCGCCGAGCGGGACGTCCGGTGCCCGGAAGCAGCCGTTGCGCCGATGGATCCACCGCCCGGCGCGACCACAATGGCCACCGGGGCAGCCACGGAGGCTGTCCGTTCCGGGGTGGGGAGGTGCGCGCGTGACCGGCTGGCAGGTCTCGGGCTACCACCCGGTCCGGCAGCTCGGCGCCGGTGCGTCCGGCCGGGTGGACCTCGCCGTGCACGACGCGACCGGCACCCCGGTCGCCATCAAGTACCTCACCGGCGGCCTCGGTGACGACCCCTCGTTCCGCGCCGCGTTCCGCGACGAGGCCCGGCTGCTGGCCGAGATCGACGACCCGCACGTCTCCCGGCTCTACGAGTACGTCGAGTCGCCCGCCGGCGCGGCGATCGTCATGGAACTGGTCGACGGCGTATCGCTGCGGCAGATGCTGCGCGCGCACGGCCCCACCACCCCGGAGTCGGCGCTGCGCGTCCTCAAGGGATCGCTCGCCGGGCTCGGCGCCGCGCACGCCAGGGGCGTGGTGCACCGCGACTACAAGCCGGAGAACGTGCTGGTCACCGCCGGGGGCGCCAGCAAGCTGGCCGACTTCGGCATCGCGATGCCGGTCGGGGAGACCTCCGGGGTCAGGGTCACCGGCACCCCCCGCTACATGGCGCCCGAGCAGTGGACGGGCGCCCCGGCCAGCCCGGCCTGCGACATCTACGCGGCCACCGCCACCTTCTACGAGTGCCTCACCGGTCGGCCGCCCTACGACGGGCGGGACCTGTTCACCCTGCACCAGCAGCACGCCCGGGCGCCGATCCCCACCGACCCGGCTCCCGAGCCGGTGCACGACCTGCTGCGGCACGGCATGGCCAAGCAGCCGGCCGAGCGACCGCAACCCGCGCAGGTCTTCCTCGCCGCACTGGAACAGGTGGCGGCCGGCGCGTACGGGCCGGAGTGGGAGGAGCGCGGCCTGCGCGAGCTGGCCCGCCGGGCGGCCCTGCTCGCCGCCCTCTTCCCGTTCCCCGACGGCACCGGCGGGGCGACCAGCCTGGCCAGCACCACGCTGGGCGGGGGCACCGGCCGGTGGACCTGGATGCGCGTGGGCCGGGCCCGCGCGGCGCTGGTCGGCGGTGGGCTGGTCGCCGCGCTGCTGGTCGGCGGGGCCGGGCTGAGCTACGCCAGCCGCGACGAGACCGTGCCGGCGGCGGCCGCCCCGCAGGCGACGACGGGTCCGACCGGCGAGGCGTCCGCCCCGGCCGCCGCGCCGCCCACGCCGACGGTGGCGGCGACCCCCGTCCCGGCGCCCGCCACGCCCGCCGCGACGACGGCCGCCCCGGCGCCAACCGGCCCGAGCGCGTCGTCGCCCCCGTCCGCTTCCGCCTCGCCGACCGCGTCGGCCAGCACCAGCCCGCCGCCGGCGGACACCGCCGCGCCCTCCGTCGGGCGGGTCGCGGCAAGCCCGACCGAGCTCGACCCCAAGGGCTGTCCGTACGGGCCCACGTCCAGCACCGTCTCGGCCGTCGTCTCCGACGACCGTACGACGGCCGGGAGACTGCGGGTCAGCTTCCGGTACACCCTGGACGGCCGCACCACGGAGGTGCCCATGACGGCCGACCGTCGTGGACTGTTCCGTGGCGTCCTGCGCGACCTGCCCCGGCCGGGCGACAGGACCCAGATCCCGGTCCGGGTCGTCGCGGTCGACGAGGCCGGCAACGCCTCGCCCGAGAGCTCGCCGGTCCACGTGACGCTCCACCCGTTCTGCACCCCGGGCTGATCGGTGACCCGGATGTCGACCACGATGACGGAGGGCGGGCCGCCGTGACCCAGCCGAACGACCAGACCGAGGCGCTGCCCACCCACCGGCTGCCCGTAGACGGCGCGGCGACCGCCCGGCTCGACGGCCTGCCGCACCCGACCGGCCCCACCGCACACCCCGCCCCCGACGAACCCACCGCGCACGTGAGTGCCGGCGGGCCGACGGCGTACCTGGCCTCTGGTGAGCCGACGGCGTACCTGGGCTCCGGCGAGTCCACGGCATATCTGGGCTCCGGCGAGTCCACGGCATATCTGGGCTCCGGCGAGTCCACGGCGTATCTGGGCTCCGGCGAGCCGACGGCGTACCTGGGCTCCGGCGAGCCGACCGCGCCCCTGGCCGGCGGCGCGCCGACGAAGCGGCACCCGGCCGCCGGAGACGGCACGGCGCACCTGGCCCAGGGGGAGGCGACGGCGCACCTGAACCTTGGGGGCGCCATCGGGCACCTCGGCGGGGGAGAACCGACGGCGCACCTCGCGCCGGGGTGGCGGGTCGCCCCGCCCGCCGGCCCTGTGCCTGCCCCGCCCGGCGGTCCCGTGCCGTCCCCGCGCGTGGACCCCGGCCGGCTGCCGGTCGATCCGGGTGTGCGGTCCGGGCCGTGGACGACGGCGCAGCCGAGCGGGCAGGAGTCGACGGGCCCGGTGACCGCGGTCGGGACGGGGCGTACCACCGGGGCCGGGCCGGGGACGGTCTTCGGCGGGCGTACGGAAGCGTCGCCCGCGCCGGCGGGCGGGGAGGTGCGGTTCGGGCCGGGCGTGCCGGCCGCCCCGCCGGTCGCGCCTGCCTGGCCCGTGCCGACGCCCCCGCGCCGGCGGCGGTCGGCGTGGCGGACCGTCACCTCGGTGCTCTCCACCGTGACCACCGTCGCGCTGCTCGTCGCCGTCGGCCTCTATCTCTGGCAGCGGATCAGCCCGCTGGAGGTCACCGGGGTCACGGTGGCGGTGCCGAAGCCGGCCGGCGACCGGTGCGACGTCACCGTCGACGTGGTGGCCACCGTGTCGACCAACGGCCGGGCGGGGGAGATCCGCTACCAGTGGCTGCGCAGTGGCAGCGCCCCCGGCAGCCTGCTGACCGAGCGGGTCGGCCGCGGCCAACGCACCGTCGAGTTGACGCTGCGCTGGGCCTTCAGCGGCGTGGGCACCACGACCGAGACGGCCACGGTCAACATCACCTCGCCGTCCCCGGTGCAGGCCCAGGCCCCGGTCGCCTACGACTGCCGGCGCCGCTGATCCTCCCGGCCGGGCGGGCGCGCGGCGCCCGCCCCGCGCTGTCACGT
>NZ_JBFAVI010000286.1:0-4360 GCF_040679695.1 Micromonospora sp. NPDC052213 | reverse complement strand
CGGCAAGGATGCGCATCAGCGTGCTCTTGCCTGCGCCGTTGTGGCCGACGAGGCCGAGCACCTCACCGGCGCGGACGTCGAGGTCCACCCCGGTGCCCTTGGCCGCCTCCCCGGGTTCAGGCGTCCGGTTCCGTCGGCGCCGTCCGGGTGTCGTCGGGGCGGTCACCACCCCTAGGGCGTCCTAGGATACTAGAGGGAAGCGGGTGGCCGCCCCGACCGGACAGGCGGCACGGGGAAGGTCGTCAGGCGGTGCGGACCGAGGAGTCCGACTGCGACTCCGCCGTCGCGGCCTGCTCGAACGCCCGCAGGGCCAGCAGCAGGTCGTGCTGCACCCGACCCGGCATCCGGTCCAGCACCGCCTGCACCGCCCGGTGCCGGCGTTCCTTCAACTCGCGCAGCAGCGTCTCGGCGGCGGCGGTCGGCACCAGCCGCACCTCCCGCCGGTCCCGGGGGTCGGCCACCCGGCGCAGCAGGCCGGTGGCCTCCAGCCGGTCGCAGAGCCGGCTCGCCGAGGACGGCACGACGTCCAACAACTCGGCCAGGCCGTTGACGTTGGTCTCCGGCCGGCTGGTGATCAGCGACAACACGCGCAACTGCGTCGGCGAGACGGCCATCTGGTGCCGGGAGGCGGCGGAGTCGAGCACACCGACGAGCGCCTCGGCGGCGGCGTCGATCGCCGCGGCGAGATTCGGAGGTCGCTCCACCAGGTGTCCCCTGCGATCGTCCCGCTCGTGCCCGGCCGTTCCGGCGACGATCCTCACCCGTCGCCCCGGCCACCCGTGCCACGCCAGTCCAGGCAGACCACGACCGCGTCGTCGCGGAGATCCGCGTCCGCATGCCAGGCGTGCAGTTCGCGCATCACCGTACCAACCGCCTCGGTCGGCGGTTGCAGCCGCGTGGCGCGCATCGCCCGCGCCATCGCCCGCTCGCCGTACGCCCCCCGGTCACCGGGGTCGGCGGCCCACACCCCGTCGCTGACCACGAAGATCCGGTCCCCGGGCGCCAGGTCGAACTCCTGGACGTCGTAACGGGCCTCGGCGAACATGCCCAGCGGCAGCTGCTGCTCCAGCGTGATCGGCGTGACGGTGCCGCCGCGCAGCCGCAGCAGGCGCGGGGAGCCGGCGTCCACCGCCCGGACCCGACCGGTCGTGGTGTCCAGTTCCAGCAGCAGCGTGGCCACGTACCGACGCCCGCGATGTTGGTAGAAGACCGTGTCGGAGGCCAGCTCGGCCTGCTCGACGAGGCTGCCCCCGGAGCGCCGGGCGTTGCGCAGCGCGTTCACGGTGACGGCCGTGAGCAGTGCCGCCGCCAGGCCGATGCCGGCGCCGTTCAACACCGTCGCCGTGAGCCGCTCACCGTCCACCGACCAGTCGAAGTGGTCCCCGCCGACCGTGTACGCCGGCTCCAGCTGGCCGGCCAGCTCGAACTCGCCGTGGCTGACGCTGCGCCCCGGCAGCAGCTCCCACTGCATCTCGGCGGCCATGCTGAGCCGCTCCCGCCGGCGCACCCGGCGGTACCGGTCGGTCTCCCGGTCCGCCGCCCGCAGGACGACCGCCAGCTCGCCGGCGATGTCCGCGACGCGGTCGACGGTCTCCGGGCCGAGCGGGGCCGGCAGCTCGACCAGGAGCACGCCGAGGCGCTCCCCCCACACCGACAGCGGCAGGTAGAGCCGGCACCGCCCCTCGTCGTCGGCGTCGGTCACCGGCTGCTGGCTGCTGAAGCAGCGCTGCGCCATGCTGCGGCAGGCGAGGAAGCCCCCGTCGGGCAGCTCCGGGTCCAGCACCGGCCACAGCCCGCTGATCCGGTAGTCGGCGATGAACACGTCCGTCCGGGACGCGCCGAGGCCGGCCCGGATGGCCCGGTCCGCCGCCTCCACCACCTGGTCGGGCGCCGCCGCACGCAACGCACGCGAGACCTGGGCCGGTGCCTCCACCATCGATCATCCTCCGGAATTACTTGCCGTGGGGCAAGCATCATACGGAGGTGTCGTCGACGGCCGGCCGGCCGGGCGGCCCGACGCCGGCGGGGGCGGCGTACCCGACCCGGGCGGACGACCCGACGGCACGCTGCCGCCCCCGCGCGGCCTCGCGGCGGCGCGGACGGCGGGCGGGGCCGGTCAGCCGGCCGAGCGGACGGCGACCGCGCCGTGGAAGGCGTCCGGAACCTGCGCCGGCGGGCCGTCAGGACGCCACCGGGTGATCGGCACGATGCCGTCGGCGGTGGGCGTCCAGCGGCCGAGCAGCGGCGCGAACGCGGCCGGCGGGCGCATCCGGAACGCCGGGCCCATCATCGCGAGGGCCTCCGGGTAGCCGGCCAGCTCCTCGGTGTCGAAGTCGACCGCCAGCAGGCTGCCCGGCGCCGTCGCCTCGTAGAGCTCGTCGAGGGTGCGGGCCAGCGTCTCGTCGTCGAGGAACGCGGCCAGGCCGAGGAACACCACCCCGACGGGCCTCCTCCCCCACCCCGGCACGAACCGGTGCAGCTGGGCGCGGTCCACCGTGCCGATGTCGGTGGCGTCGCCGTAGCCGTAGCCGGCCCGGTCGCTGCCGGCGAGCAGCCGCTGGCCGAGGCGAATGGTGACCGGGTCGACGTCGGTGTAGAGCACGGTGGCGTCCGGGGCGACCTCGTGCACGTTGCCCATGGTGGGCACCCCCGCGCCGAAGACCAGGAAGCTGTCCACGCCCTCCGCGACCATCGCCCGGACCGCCCGGCCCAGGAAGGCCCGCAGCTCCCGGAAGACCGGCGCGCACGGCCCGTACGCCTGCTCGAAGGCGCGGGCCGCCGCCACGTCGACCGGGAAGTGGTGCTCCCCGCCGAGCCAGAAATCGATCATTCGCGCGGTGCTCGGCTGGTCCGGCTCCACCATCGACGACGCTCCCTCCCCGGCGGTCGTCGACAGCGTACCCACCGGTCGTCCTGGGCGGTATCGCCTCGCCGACCGGGCACCGGCCGCGATACTGGCCGGGAACCGGCGGGAGGTGGGCGGTGAACTCGGCGAACGGCGCGGCGGTGGTCGTCGGCGTGGACGGCTCGGAGGCGGCGCTGCGCGCCGTACGGCTGGCCGCCGTCGAGGCGGCCCGCCGGAACCGGCCGCTGCGGATCGTGCACGGGTTCATCTGGCCGCTGCTGCGCGTGCCGGTGGGCGCGCCCGCCGGCGGCCCACCCGGCGCCGGCCTGCGACACCAGGCGGAACAGCTCGTCGCCGCCGCGACCACCGAGGCCGAGGCGACGGTGCCCGGGCTGCGCGTCTCCGGCGAGATCATCGACGGGGAGGCCGCCGCGGTGCTGCTCGGCGAGTCGCCGGCCGCCGCGATGATCGTGCTGGGCGACCGGGGGCTCGGCGGGTTCTCCGCCCTGGTGGTCGGCTCCGTCGCGGTGCAGGTCGCCTCGTACGCCGACTGCCCCGTGCTCGTCGCCCGGGGCACCGACCGCCCGGACGGACCCGTCGTGGTCGGGGTCGACGGCTCCGAGACGTCCCGGCTCGCCGTGGAGTTCGCCGTCGAGGAGGCGTCGGTCCGCGACGCCCCGCTGGTCGCGCTGCACGCCTACCGGCACCCGACGTCCACCGCGCCGGGCGACATGCAACCCCTGGTGTACGACGACACCGAGCTGCGCTCCGAGGAGGAGCGGGTGGTGGCCGAGTCGCTGGCCGGGCTGACCGAGCGATGGCCGGACGTGCCGGTCAGCCGGGAGGCCGTGCGGGGCCGCCCCACCACCGTGCTCGCCGAGGCGTCCCGGCGGGCCCAACTGCTCGTGGTGGGCCGGCAGGGCCGCGGCGAACTGACGGGGCTGCTGCTCGGCTCGGTGAGCCAGTCCGTGCTGCACCACGCCGACTGCCCGGTCGCCGTCGTCCACGCGCCCCGCTGAGCCGAGCGCGGGGGTTGGCCCCGACGCAGGCGGGTAGACGACCGCGGTACGCCAACGGCGAGGACGACCGGAGGAGGCAGTGATGCCAGGACCACGGCCGGGCAGCAACGCGTACGACAAGCAGCGGGCGCGCATCCGTGACGTGATCGACGACTCGGGACGGCGGGTGTCGGACCGCAAGGCGAACGACGTGGCAAACCGGATCCTGCAGTCCGATCGCGGACAGCGGGGCGTCGTCCGCGGTGAGCGGGTCTACGGTCCCAAGGGCGAGCGCGAACCGGGCGACCCGAAGTGAGGGCGACGCACCTGGCCGACGGGGCGATCGCCGGCGCGGTCGGCAGCGCCGCCCTGAACGTGGTCAGCTACCTGGACATGGTGCTGCGCGCGAGGCCGGCGAGCAGCACCCCGGAGCACACCGCCGGGCGGCTGGCCGGGGCGGCGCACGTGAACCTGGGGCCCGAGGCCCGGGCGGCGAACCCCCCCGCGGGGCGCGGGG
>NZ_JBFAVI010000285.1:0-4544 GCF_040679695.1 Micromonospora sp. NPDC052213 | reverse complement strand
GCCGGTTGGGGGGGGGGGGGGGTTGCGCGGGTACGGGGCCGCCGCGCACGTCGGGCGTGCGCGGCGGCTCGGGTGGTGCGGGGCAGGCCCCTTCCTGTCCGGAAGGCGTCAGGAGGGGGCCCTTTCGTGCAGGTCAGGCGCCGAGGCGGGAGAGGATCAGCTCGCGGACGGTCTTGGCGTCGGCCTGGCCGCGGGTGGTCTTCATGACCGCGCCGACCAGTGCGCCGGCCGCGGCGACCTTGCCGCTGCGCACCTTCTCGGCGATGTCCGGGTTGGCCGCGATCGCCTCGTCCACGGCGGCGGTGAGCGCGCCGGTGTCGGAGACGACCTCCAGGCCCCGGTTGGTCATGATCTCGGTCGGCGAGCCCTCGCCGGCCACCACGCCCTCCAGGACGCTGCGGGCCAGCTTGTCGTTGAGCTTGCCGGCGTCGACCAGGCCCTGCAGCTCGGCGACCTGCGCCGGGGTGGCCCCGACGTCGGCCAGCTCCACGCCGGTCTCGTTGGCCCGCCGGGACAGCTCGCCCAGCCACCACTTACGGGCCGCGGCCGGGGACGCGCCGGCGGCGACGGTCTGCTCGATCAGCTCGACCGCGCCGGCGTTGAGCACGGACTGCATGTCCGCGTCCGACAGGCCCCACTGCTCCTGGAGCCGGCGGCGGTGCAGCCGGGGCAGCTCGGGCAGGGCGGCCTTCAGCTCGGCGACCCAGGCGGTGTCCGGTGCGAGCGGCACCAGGTCGGGCTCCGGGAAGTAGCGGTAGTCGGTCGCCGTCTCCTTGGACCGGCCGGGCGTGGTGTCACCGGTGTCCTCGTGGAAGTGCCGGGTCTCCTGGGTGATCCGGCCGCCCGCGTCGAGCACGGACGCCTGCCGGATGATCTCCGACCGCACCGCCCGCTCGACCGACCGCAGCGAGTTGACGTTCTTGGTCTCCGTGCGGGTGCCCCACTCCTCGCCGGGCAGGTTGAGGGAGGTGTTGACGTCGCAGCGCAGCGACCCCTCCTCCATCCGCACGTCGGAGACGCCCAGCGAGCGGATCACGTCACGCAGCTCGGTGACGTACGCGCGGGCCACCTCCGGGGCCAACGCGCCGGTGCCGGGGACCGGCTTGGTGACGATCTCCACCAGCGGGATGCCGGCCCGGTTGTAGTCGACCAGCGACTCGGTGGCGCCGTGGATGCGCCCGGTCGTCCCGCCGACGTGCAGCGTCTTGCCGGTGTCCTCCTCCAGGTGCACCCGCTCGATGCCGATCCGCACCAGTTCGCCGTTCACCTCGACGTCCAGGTAGCCCTCGAAGCACAGCGGCTCGTCGTACTGGCTGATCTGGAAGTCCTTCGGCATGTCCGGGTAGAAGTAGTTCTTCCGGGCGAACCGGCACCACTCGGCGATCGAGCAGTTCAGCGCCAGGCCGATCCGGATCGTCGCCTCGATGGCGGCCCTGTTGGCCACCGGCAGCGAACCGGGCAGACCCAGGCAGACCGGGCAGACCCGGGTGTTCGGCGCGCCACCGAAGTCGGTCGGGCAGCCGCAGAACATCTTGGTGTTCGTGCCCAGCTCGACGTGGGTCTCCAGGCCGATCACCGGTTCGTAGCGCGCGACGACCTCGTCGTACGCGGGCAGTGTCGTCGTCATCTGAGCTCCTGCCTCACAGTGCCGGTGGGGTGAACGTGCCGACCGCGCTCTCCAGCGCCGCGGCGACCCGGTACATCCGGTCGTCGGCCATGGTCGGGGCCATGATCTGGAAGCCGACCGGCAGCCCGTCGGAGAGCCCGCACGGCACCGAGATGCCCGGCCCGCCGTACAGGTTGGTCGGGATGGTGAACAGGTCGGCCAGGTACATCTGGTACGGGTCGGAGGTGCGCGCCCCGATCGGGAACGCCACGAACGGGGTGGTCGGCGAGATCAGCGCGTCGACCTTCTCGAACGCGGCCGTGAAGTCCCGGGTGATCAGGGTCCGGACCTTCTGCGCCTGCCCGTAGTAGGCGTCGTAGTAGCCCGACGAGAGCGCGTACGTGCCGATCATGATGCGACGCTTGACCTCGGGGCCGAAGCCGGCCTCCCGGGTCAGCGACATGACCTCCTCCAGCGACCGGTTGCCGTCGTCGCCGACCCGCAGGCCGAACCGGACGCCGTCGAACCGGGCCAGGTTGGAGGAGCACTCGCTCGGGGCGATCAGGTAGTACGCCGGCAGCGCGTACTTGAAGTGGGGGCAGGACACCTCGACGATCTCGGCGCCCAGCTTGGTCAGCGCGTCGACCGACTCGCGGAACGCGGCCAGCACGCCGGGCTCGGCGCCCTCGCCGGTGAACTCGCTGACGATGCCGAGCTTCACGCCGGTCAGGTCGCCGGTGGCGCCCCGCCTCGCGGCGGCCACCACGTCCGGCACCGGCTGCGGGATCGAGGTGGAGTCGCGCGGGTCGTGCCCGCCGATCACCTCGTGCAGCAGCGCGGCGTCCAGGACGGTGCGTGCGCAGGGGCCGGGGGTGTCCAGCGAGGAGGAGAACGCCACCAGGCCGTAGCGGGAGGTGCCGCCGTAGGTCGGCTTCGCGCCGACGGTGCCGGTGACCGCGCCGGGCTGGCGGATCGAGCCGCCGGTGTCGGAGCCGATCGCCAGCGGCGCCTCGTACGCCGCGAGGGCCGCGGCGCTGCCGCCACCGGAGCCGCCCGGGATGCGGCTCAGGTCCCACGGGTTGTGCGTCGGGCCGTACGCCGAGTACTCCGTGGAGGAGCCCATGGCGAACTCGTCCATGTTGGTCTTGCCGAGCATCACCGTGCCGGCGGCGCGCAGCCGCTGCACGATCGTCGAGTCGTACGGCGGGCGCCAGCCCTCCAGGATCTTCGACCCGACGGTGGTCGGCACGCCCTTGGTGGTCAGCACGTCCTTCACCGCGACCGGCACGCCGGCCAGCGGGCCCAGCTCCTCGCCGGCGGCGCGGCGGGCGTCCACCTCGCGGGCGGCGGCGAGCGCGCCCTCGCTGTCGACGTGCAGGAACGCGTGCACCCGGTCGTCCACGGCGGCGATCCGGTCCAGGTGCGCCTGCGTGACCTCGACGGCGGAGGTCTCGCCGGCGGCGACGAGCCCCGCGATCTCCGTCGCGGTCAGTCTGGTCAGGTCACTCATGCCGCCGCCTCGCTTCGCTCACCGGCGTCCTGCGCGCCGGACACACCGGGCCTGGTGATCCGCTCGCTCATGACGCCACATCCTCGTCCAGGATCCGCGGTACGCGGAACCGCTGCTCCTCGGCGTCGGGCGCGCCCGACAGGGCCTCCTCCGGGGTCAGCCCGGGCACCACGACGTCGTCCCGCAGGACGTTGGTCAGCGGCACCGAGTGCGAGGTCGGCGGGATGTCCGCCGCGGTGACCTCGCCGACCTGCGCGACCGCCTGGAGGATCACGTCGAGCTGGCCGGCGAAGGTGTCCAGCTCCTCCTCCGTGACGGCGAGCCGCGACAGTCGCGCCAGGTGCGCGACCTCCTCGCGGGAGATGGCGGCCATCGGTGCCCCCTTCGTGACGGTGTTGCCGGTCGGGCCGGTGCCGGCCGCGCGGCGATGTGCGTGACGCGCGGTGACCGGAGCGAGTCTATTGTTCCGTCCCGGCGGCGCGTCCCCGACTCCCCCCATGGGCGCGGCGCGCCGGGCCGCCGCCCCGGGAGAGGCATCCCGGCTACGGGCTCGGCGGGCGGTGGGCTCAGCGGGCGTGCCGGCGGGGGATCTCCGTGTCGGCGCTCGGGGTCGGGCGGACCGGGCGGTAGCGGGCCAGCCAGGCGACGAGTTCCTCGGCCGGCATCGGCCGGGCGTAGAACCAGCCCTGCGCGGCGTCGCAGCCGGCGGCGTGCAGCATGCGCCAGGTGCGCTCGTCCTCCACGCCCTCGGCGACCACCCGCAGCCCGAGCGCCTTGGCCAGCTCGATCGTCGACCGCACGATCGCCGCGTCGTCGGCGTCCTCGGCCATCCCCAGCACGAAGGAGCGGTCCACCTTCACCTCGGACAGCGGCAGCCGACGCAGGTGCTGCAACGACGAGTACCCGGTGCCGAAGTCGTCCAGCGCGATGCCCACCCCGATCCGGTGCAGGCGGGAGATGGTGGCCAGCACCCGGCGGGGGTCGGCCATCAGCGCCCCCTCGGTGATCTCCAGTTGCAGCCGCTGCGGCGGCACGCCGTACCGGGCGAGCAGGTCGGCGATCTGGTCGGCGATCTCGCCGGTGTGCAGGTCCCGAACGCTGACGTTGAGCGCCGCCGGCAGGGCGATCCCGGCGGCCGACCACTTGGCGAGCTGTTCCACCACGTCGTCCACCACCCGCCGGGTCAGCAGCCGCATCACCGCGCTCTGCTCGGCGACCCGGATCAGCTCCTCCGGGTCGACCATCCCCCGGCGGGGGTGCCGCCAGCGCAGCAGCGCCTCCACGCCGACCACCTCACCGGTCGCGATCGCGACCTGCGGCTGGTAGTACATGGTGATCTCGCCCGCGTCGGCGGCCGGGTCCGGCTCCGCGTCCCGCCCCCGCGCCGGCCCGGGGTCCGCGCCCCGCCGCCGGGCCACGTCCAGCGGG
>NZ_JBFAVI010000284.1:0-4788 GCF_040679695.1 Micromonospora sp. NPDC052213 | reverse complement strand
CCGCCCGCCGCCGACGGTGGCGGCGGCGGGCGGCGCGACCGGCTCAACCCGAGATGCGCTCGACGATGCGCCGCACCGTCTCCGCGGGCGTGGGCAGCGCGACCATCTCCTCGCGTACCTCCCGGGCCGCGGTGCGCAGCGACTCGTCTCCGACGAGCCGGCGCAGCAGGTCCGCGTCGACCTTGTCCGACGTGCTGACCAGGCCGATGCCGCGCCGGCTGACGGCCTCCCGGGCGGTGTGCTGGAACTGGTCGCGCGGGTCCGGGGCGAGCAGCTGCGGGATGCCGGCGTCGATGGCGGTCATCACCGTGCCGCCGCCGCCGTGGTGCACCACCGCGGTGCACGTACGCAGCAGGGTGTGCAGCGGCGTCCAGCCGACCGACCGGACGTTGCGCGGCAGCGTGCCCAGCGGGCTGATGTCGAGGTCGCCGAGGGCGAGCACGAAGTCGGCGTCCACCTCGCCGGCGGCGGCGATGATGGGCTCCACGGCGCCGATGCCGAACGCCTGGAGCTCGATGGTGCCCATGGTGATCGCCACCTCGGGCCGGGCCGGCACCGGCGGCAGCCGGTCGCCGAGGACGGCGCCGCCGCCGTACGGCACCCAGCGCATGAACCAGCCCTCGGGCTCCGCCTCCAGCAGCAGGCTCGGCGGGAACGACTCGATCGTCGCCACCGGCTCGGGCAGGCTGACCTGGTGCTTGCCCATGAGGTCGGTGAGGAAGGAGGCGATCGAGCGGTGCATGCCCCGGGTCCGCCAGGCGCTCTGGTTGCGCTGCACGGCCGGCACCCCGGCGCGGTCGGCGGCCAGCAGCCCGACGGTGGCGCCCTGCTCGTAGACCACCAGGTCGGGCCGGAAGTCGTCGGTCAGGGCGATGGTGCCGTCGACCAACGGGCGGTTCACCGCCGCGATCTGCACCCCCCACTCCTCCAGGTCGATGGCGGGGCGCGTGGCGACGGTCTCGGCGAAGCGCGGGTTGTCCTTCGCCACCTGCTCGAAGACCTTGACCGCGCTGAAGTCGGGCGCCACGTCGACCACCTCCAGGCCGGCGGCGGCGGCCCGGTCGGCGTGCTCGGCGACCGCGATCAGCACGTCGTGGCCGGCCGTGCGGAAGCCCCAGGCGAGCTGGATCAGCGGGAAGAGGTGGCCGATACCGGGGGAGGAGACGAACAGCACGCGCATGTCGGAGCCCTTCTGTTCAGGGTTGCGGCGGGGGTCACCAGCCGGACTTGATCGTTTCGACGACGTGGGACCGGTCGTCCTCGGTGAGCCACCAGCCCACCGGGATGTGGACCACGCGGTCTGCGACCCGGTCGAGCCCGGGCAGGGTGGTACGGGCCGACGCGACGCAGCTGTGCGCGTCGTTGCGGCGTGACACGACGCTGGTGGCGATGCCGGCGTCGCGCAGCCGGCGCATGAAGGCGGGACGGTCGCGGACCTTCAGCGGGTACATCCAGAAGGCGGGCTCCCGGTCGTCGGCGCGCTCGGTCTGCTCGACGCCGTCGAGGCCGGCCAGTTCCTTGTCGTAGAACGCGGCGTTCTCCCGGTGCCGGCGCAGCAGCTCGTCGACCCGTTCCAGGTTGGACAGGCCGATCGCCCCGCCGATCTCGTTGAGGATGAACCGGTAGCCCCACTCGGCGACGTCGTAGTCGCCGGTGATCCGGTCCGACGCCCGCTCGATGCCGAGCCAGCGGCGCAGCCGGAGCCGGTCGTACAGGTCGTCGTCGGGCAGCACGACGAAGCCGCCGCTGCCGGTGGTCAGGATCTTGATGGCGCCGGTGCTGTACACGCAGACGTTGCCGTGCGTGCCCAGTGGCGCGCCCCGGTAGGTGGCGCCCCACGCCTGCGCGCAGTCCTCGACGACCAGCGGGCGGCGGGCGTACCCCGCCGTGGCCCGGTCCACGACGGCGCGCAGCCGGTTGAGGTCCACCGGGTAGCCGAGCCAGTGGACCACCACGATGGCCCGGGTGGCGGGCGAGATCTTCGCGGCCAGGTCGTCGAGGTCCATGTTGAGGGTGGCCGGGTCGACGTCCACCCACCGGATGCGCAGCCCGTTGGCGAGGATGGGCCAGTTCGTGCCCTCGAAGGTCAGCGGCGTGGTGAGCACCTCGCCCGGGCCGTCGTGCGCCGGCTCGTCGGCCCCCGGCCGCGCGGCGAGGCTCAGGGCCAGGTGGAGCCCGGCCGTCCCGCAGTTGACCGAGACGACCCGGGGGTTGCCGAGGCGGCTGCCCACGGCCGCCTCGTACTCGGCGACGGTCGGCCCGTGCTCCAGCCGGCCACTGTTCAGGACGGCGGAGACGCGGGTGCCGACGTCCGGAGACATGGCGACCTTGGACAGCGGGATCATGACGCCCCTCTCGCTAGTTGCCACATGATTCTCAAGTCCCCTAGGAGGGTCGTCAAGGGAGCCCTGTCGATATAGCCCGCCAGGCGTTCTTCCTGATTGCGGAACTTGCAACCGTCGAGGTGAAGGAGTTGAGAAATGTATATCTTCAACGGGTCGCCGGACGCCGCGTCCGGCACCGGGTGCACGGGAGGTCCGGGGTGTCGTCGCTGCATGTCCGGCTCGGGCGCACCGGCCTGCGGGTGAGCCGGGTCGCGATCGGGACCGTCAACTTCGGCGGCCGGGTCGACGAGGCCGACGCCCACCGGCTGCTCGACCACGCCGTCGCGCAGGGGATCAACCTGGTCGACACCGCCGACATCTACGGCTGGCGGGTGCACCGGGGCTGGACCGAGGAGATGATCGGGCGCTGGCTCGCCAAGGACCCGGCCCGCCGGGACGAGGTGGTCCTCGCGACCAAGGTCGGCAACCCGATGGGGGACGGACCCAACGCCCGGGGCCTGTCGGCCCGACACGTCGTCGCGGCCTGCGAGGCGTCGCTGCGCCGGCTCCAGACCGACACCATCGACCTCTACCAGATGCACCACGTCGACCGGGAGGTCGGCTGGGACGAGATCTGGCAGGCCATGGAGCAGCTCGTCCGGCAGGGCAAGGTCCGCTACGTCGGCTCCTCGAACTTCGCCGGCTGGGACCTGGTGAGCGCCCAGGAGGCCGCGCGCCGGCACCGGCTGCTCGGGCTGGTCAGCGAGCAGTGCGTCTACAACCTGGTCAGCCGGTACGTCGAACTGGAGGTGCTCCCGGCCGCCGCCGCCGAGGGCATCGGGGTGCTCGTCTGGTCACCGCTGCACGGCGGGCTCCTCGGCGGCGTGCTGCGGAAGCTGGCCGACGGCACCGCGGTCAAGTCCGCGCAGGGACGGGCCGCCGAGGCGGTCGAGCACCACCGCGCGACCCTCGCCGCGTACGAGAAGTTCTGCGCCGAGGCCGGCCGGGACCCGGCGGAGGTCGGCATGGCCTGGGTGCTGCACCGGCCGGCGGTGACCGCCGCGGTCGTCGGGCCGCGTACCCCCGAACACCTGGACGGCGCCCTGCGGGCCCTGCACCGGCCGCTGTCCGCGGCCGAGCTCGCCCGGCTCGACGAGCTGTTCCCGCCACTCGGCCGGGGCGGCGCCGCCCCGGACGCCTGGATGTCCTGACCCGACCCGCGCCGGCGCGCCCGGGACCCCGACCACGGACGGAGTCGACGATGGCCCACCTCCTGATCGTCAACGTCGCCAGCCACGGCCTGATCCTGCCCACCCTCACCGTGGTCACCGAGCTGGTCCGGCGCGGGCACCGGGTCAGCTACGTCACCGCCGGCGGGTTCGCCGAGCCGGTCCGCGCCGCCGGCGCGACGGTCGTCCCCTACCAGTCGGAGATCATCGACGCGGACGCCGCCGAGGTGTTCGGCTCGGACGACCTCGGCGTCCGCCCCCACCTGATGTACCTGCGCGAGAACGTCTCGGTGCTCCGAGCCACCGCCGCGGCGCTCGACGGCGACGTGCCGGACCTGGTCCTCTACGACGACTTCCCGTTCATCGCCGGGCAGTTGCTGGCCGCCCGCTGGCGGCGGCCGGCCGTCCGGCTCAGCGCGGCGTTCGCGTCGAACGAGCACTACTCGTTCTCCCAGGACATGGTCACCCTGGCCGGCACGATCGACCCGCTCGACCTGCCGGTGTTCCGCGACACCCTGCGGGACCTGCTGGCCGAGCACGGTCTCTCCCGGTCCGTCGTGGAGTGCTGGAACCACGTGGAGGAGCTCAACCTGGTCTTCGTGCCGAAGGCGTTCCAGATCGCCGGCGACACCTTCGACGACCGCTTCGTCTTCGTCGGGCCGTGCTTCGACGACCGGCGGTTCCTCGGCGAGTGGAGCCGCCCGGCCGGCGACCTGCCGGTGGTGCTGGTGTCGCTCGGCACCACCTTCAACGACCGGCCTGGCTTCTTCCGCGACTGCGCCCGAGCGTTCGACGGCCAGCCGTGGCACGTGGTGATGACGCTGGGCGGCCAGGTCGACCCCGCGGCTCTCGGCGACCTGCCGCCCAACGTCGAGGCGCACCGCTGGGTCCCGCACGTCAAGGTGCTCGAACAGGCGACGGTCTGCGTGACGCACGGCGGCATGGGCACCCTCATGGAGGCGCTGTACTGGGGGCGCCCGCTGGTGGTCGTGCCGCAGTCCTTCGACGTGCAGCCGATGGCCCGGCGCGTCGACCAGCTCGGCCTCGGCGCGGTGCTGCCCGGAGAGAAGGCCGACGGCGACACGCTGCTCGCCGCCGTCGGGGCCGTCACGGCCGACCCGGCGCTGATCGCCCGGGTCGAGGCCATGCGGGGCCACGTCCGCCGGGCCGGCGGCGCGGTCCGGGCCGCCGATGCGGTGGAGGCACACCTGGCCCGCGCCCGCTGAAACCCCGCC
>NZ_JBFAVI010000283.1:0-4806 GCF_040679695.1 Micromonospora sp. NPDC052213 | reverse complement strand
CCCCGCCGGGGCCCGGCGTGGGTCTCCCCACGCCGGCCCCGGCCTGCGCCGTACGGGTCCGCCGGTCGCGGTGTCCGGGGAGGCGGTGGGCGGGACGGCACCGTGCCAGGTCACGCCGCGACGGCAACGTCACCGGGCCCGCACGGCGGCCAGCGCCACCGCCCGACCCGACCGCCCGGGCCCGCACGGCGGCCAGCGCCACCGCCCGCCCCGGCCCGACCGCCCGGGTCCGCTCACGACGAAGCCCGGTCCGCACTGGCGGACCGGGCTTCGGTGTGAACGGGGCGCTCAGCCCTTGCCGGCGTGGCTGGCGAGCTGGTCGAGGCCGTTGATGATGCCGCCGGCCAGGTCGCCGCCGCCGAAGGCCGCCACCATGGACAGGGCGGCGAGCCGGGCGTACGTGTCCGGGATGCGCTTGCGGGCGTGCCGGCCGGTGACGATCTCCAGCTGGCGCTGGTTGGGCGACACCGCGATCAGCACCGACCGGTCCGGCTCGGCGAGCTGGCGGTGCAGCCGCTCGGCGTGCCCCCGGATCGGCTCGTCGAGGCCGCCGACGAACACCGAGAAGACCAGGCCGGTGCCCTGGTCGGCCAGGCGCAGGGCCTCGTCGATGCGCAGCAGCTGGCGGGTCGTGAACGGCCCGTCCAGCACCTCGGGCGGATTCCCCGTCCCGACCTGCTTCTCACCAACGGTCACTTGCGCCTCCGGTTCCACCGGCCGGCGCCTCGATGCCGGCCTGCTCCTGCTTGCGGCTGGTCAGCGCCGGCGCCTGCGCGCCCGCTGCCAGGGCGGTGCCGGCCGAGTCGGCCAGCTGCTCCGGACGGCCCAGGAACCAGACCGGAGTGAAGTCGAAGGGCCGGCCCGGCCGGTAGCGCTTGTCGCCGCCACCGCCGCCACCACGGCTACCGGCGTACGCCAGGCCGGCGATCACCAGCACAGCGGCGGCCGGGATGCCGACGAAGACCAGCAACGTCTCGGTTACAGACAATCCCAACGCCCCCAGGCGGAAGAAGAGACCTCGAACATCCGGGTCGGGTGGACGATCATGGTGCCGACCGCCCGACTCCGCTGCCATTCACGTTAGCGGAGCCGACGGCCCGCCAGATTGCGGGGTGGCGTTCCCATCCGCCACTGGCGTTCTCCAGTTGCGCAGCGGTGGCGACCAACCTCGCGTCGTCGCCGTACCGGCCGGTGAGCAGGACTCCCACGGGCAACCCCTCGGCGGTGACGCCGACCGGCAGCGAAACCGACGGATCGCCGGTGACGTTGAAGACGGCGCAGTACGGCGAGAACCGGCGTTGCCGGTCGAAATCCTCCGCCGGGTCGCCGCCTTCGGCGAACCAGCCCACCGGGGCCTGGGGCGCGGCGAGCGTCGGGCAGAGCAGCAGGTCACACCCGGCGGTGCGGCGGACGCCGAGGCGCACCTGCGCCTGGAGCTCGCCGAGCGTGGCGGTGAGGGTGCCGGCGGAGACCTCCGCGCCCCGGGCGCGCAGGTGACGGGTCAGCGGCAGCAGGTGGCCCTCCCGCTCCGGCGGCACGGGCGCGAGCGCCAGCACGTACCAGACGATCTCGAACAGCGGCCACACCGCGGGCCCGAGCGGCGCGGGGACGTCGACCACCTCGTGGCCGGCGGCGGTGAGCAGCGCGGCGGCCCGGTCCACGGCGGCGACGCAGTCGGGGTGGACCGGTTCGTCGGCGAGCATCGGGGTGGTGAACCGGCCCACCCGCAGCCGACCGGGCTCCGCCGTCCGGGCCGCGGCGAGGAAGCCGCCGGCCGGCGGGGCGGGCGCCAGGTAGGGCTCGCCGGGCACCGGCTGGGCCAGCACGTCGAGCAGGGCCGCCACGTCGGCGACCGTCCGCCCGACCGGCCCGTTGGTCGGCAGGCCGTAGGCGCCAAACCCGACGGGCCCGCCGGGGACCAGGCCCCGGCTCGGCTTGTAGCCGACCAGCCCGCACAGCGACGCCGGGATGCGCAGCGAGCCGCCGCCGTCGGAGCCCTGGGCGACGGGCACCAGCCCGGCCGCGACGGCCGCCGCCGCCCCGCCGCTGGAGCCCCCGGCGGTGTACGCCAGGTCCCACGGGTTGCGGGCCGGCGGGGCGACCAGCCCCTCGGAGTAGAGCGAGCAGCCCAGCTCGGAGGTGGTGGTCTTGCCCAGGCTGACCAGCCCGGCCGCGCGCATGAACCGGACCACGTCGGCGTCGACGGGCGGCACGAAGTCGGCGAACGCGGCCGAGCCGAAGGTGGTGCGCACCCCGGCGGTGAGGGTGAGGTCCTTGATCGCCGTCGGCACGCCGTGCAGCGGGCCGCGTTCCCCGGCGGGCGCGGCGTCGGCGGCGCGGGCCGCCGCGCGGGCCAGCTCCGGGGTGACCGTGACGAACGCGCCGACCGTGTCGCCGAGCGCGTCGACCCGGGTGAGGTGGTGCTCGACCAGCTCGACGCTGGACAGCTCGCCGCGGGCGATCGCGGCGGCCTGCTCCAGCGCGGTCAGGTCGTGCGGCTCGGCCATCCCGTCATCCTGCCTGGTCCGGCCGCCGCTTTGCCGGACGACACGACCGGCCGGCCCGGCGAGGGGCCCATGTCCCCCGGCACGACGGAACCGGCCGCTCCCTCGCCGGACGCGCCCGTGCGACGTACGGCACTCCTGCCCGTCCCGTTACCGGCCGAGGAAGCGCAGGGCGTTGCCGCCGAGCAGCTTGGCGCGCTGGTCGTCGGTGAGGAACTCCGCCTCGCGTACCACCCGCCCGACCGGCCGCTCCCCCAGCGGGTACGGGTAGTCGCTGCCGAGCAGCACCCGGTCGGCGCCCATCGTGTCGACCAGCAGCCGCAGCGCCGGCCCGGAGAAGACCACCGAGTCCACGTGGAACCGGTCGACGTAGGAGCTGGGCGGGGCGGCGGAGGATCCGCGTACCAGGTCGCCCCGGCGGTGCCAGGCGTTGTCGGCGCGGCCCAGCCAGAACGGGAAGCTGCCACCGCCGTGGGCGAAGCAGATCCGCAGCGTGTCGGGCACCTTGTCGAAGACGCCGCCGAGGATCAGCGCCAGCACCGACAGGTGCG
Organism: Micromonospora sp. NPDC052213; assembly: GCF_040679695.1. NCBI lineage: Bacteria > Bacillati > Actinomycetota > Actinomycetes > Micromonosporales > Micromonosporaceae > Micromonospora > Micromonospora sp. NPDC052213. The sequence continues at coordinate 1,751 of NZ_JBFAVI010000283.1, read as the reverse complement.
TCTCGGCGGGCATGCCGGTGAGCCAGCGGGCCATCCAGCGGTCCAGCCGGGGGCCGCCCGGCATGTCCCACGGGTGCACGAAGACCGGCGCGCCGACCTCGGCGCAGTGGGTCAGGAACTGCACGATCCCGGCGTCGTCGAGGTCGCGGTCGCCGACGTGGTTGCCGATCTCCACGCCCGCGTGCCCGGCCGCGAGGCAGCGGTCCAGCTCGGCGCAGGCGGCGTCCGCGTCCTGCAACGGCACCTGGCAGAACGGCACCAGCCGGTCGCCGCCGGCGGCCGTGACCTCCAGGGTGAGGTCGTTGAAGATCCGCGCGACCTTCGCGGCCTGGTCGGCGGGGCGGTCGTAGCCGAAGAAGACCGGGGTGGGCGAGACGACCTGCACGTCGACGCCGTCCGCCGCCATGTCGCCGAGCCGCGTCGGCGCGTCCCAGCACTCCGCGCCGACCGGCCGGAACTCCGTCTCCCCCACCATGATCATGGCGGCGCGCTCGGAGTCGACCCGCAGCCAGGGCCAGCCGGACCCGCCGCACGCCGCGGCCAGGTCCGGCCACCCCCTCGGTACGACGTGCGTGTGCACGTCGACGACCGGGAACCGCGCCTGCCCCGGCAGGCCCTCGGCGGAAACCCCCATCAGCCCTTGCCCGGGTGCAGCGCGCCGCAGTTGTCGCAGGTGCGCGCCTGCTCGTCGGCGTAGAACGCCTGGAAGACCGGGGGCAGGTCGGCGGCGATGTCGCGGACCTGCAACTCGACCTCGTGCACCTTGTGGCTGCACTCCGGGCAGTACCACTGGAACCTCTCCAGCGTGCCCTCCTCGCGGACCCGCTCGATGACCATCCCGATCGAGCCGGCCTCCGGCCGCTGCGGCGAGTGCGGCGTGTTGCGCGGCAGCATCCACATCTGACCCTCACGGATGTGCACCGTCCGCGGCCCCTCCGGGGTCATCAGGTTGACGTGCATGTTGCCCTTGACCTGGTAGAAGAACTCCTCGTACGGGTCGACGTGGAAGTCGGTGCGCTGGTTGGGCCCGCCCACCACCATGACGATGAAGTCATCGCTGCCCGGCAACATCTCCTTGTTGCCCACCGGCGGCTTGAGCAGGTGCTGGTTCTCGGCGATCCAGCCCGGAAAGCTGAACGGCTCGGCGATCTCACTCACGACTGACCTCCTGCGGGAAGAAGGGCCACGGCCTGAATCTCGATGAGCAGGTGCGGGTGCGGCAACTGGTGCACGGCAACCGTCGTGCGGGTCGGGCCGGTCGCGTCGAAGAACTCCGCCCAGACCTCGTTGTAGCCACCGAAGTCGTTCATGTTGACCAGATAGGTGGTGACCTGCACGAGGTCGGACAGGTCCGCGCCGACCGAGCCCAGCAGGTCCCGGATGTTCTCGATCACCGCCCGGGTCTGCACCCGGATGTCGAGGTTGGTGGTGCCGAACTCGTCCACCTCGACGCCGGCGAAGGTGTTGTCCGGCCGCCGCGACGACGTACCGGAGACGAAGACGAACCCGCCCGCCACCTTGACGTGCGGAAACGCCCCCCGCGGCACGGCCTTCCCGGCCACCACGCGCGCCTCGCCACCGGTCATGACCCACCACCTGGCAGGGACGCGAGAGCAACGACCACGACGGGGTTCCGGGCAGCCCGCCCGGCGCAGGGGTGTAGTGGGGACCCCCCGACCCGGGGGGGGGGGCCCGGTCCCCCCCCGCCCGAGCCCGGGGGCCCCCCCGCGCCCCGGGGGGCCGGGAGGCCC
>NZ_JBFAVI010000282.1:0-4857 GCF_040679695.1 Micromonospora sp. NPDC052213 | reverse complement strand
CCACATCGACGTCGCCACGCTCGCGGACGTGCGCGGCGAGCCGAGCCGCCTGACCCGCCAGCGCCGCCTTCGACCGCGCCGACACCGGCCAGACGAGGACATCGGAGTCGACCAGACCGGGGGCCGGGTCGGGCTGGGCCGTGGCCGTCTCCGGCTCGTCCGGCTGCTCGATGATGACGTGGGCGTTGGTGCCGGAGATGCCGAACGAGGAGACGGCTGCCCGGCGCACCCGGCCCGTCTCGGGCCACGGCCGCGCCTCGGTCGTCAGTTCGATGGCGCCCGCCGACCAGTCGACGTGCGGGGTCGGCTCGTCCACGTGCAGCGTCGCCGGCACGACCCCGTGCCGCATCGCCAGCACCATCTTGATCACGCTGGCCACGCCCGCGGCGGCCTGCGCGTGCCCGATGTTGGACTTCAGCGAGCCGAGGAGCAGCGGCGCGGTGTCCTCCCGGTCCTGCCCGTACGTGGCCAGCAGCGCCTGCGCCTCGATCGGGTCACCGAGCGTCGTGCCGGTGCCGTGCGCCTCCACCACGTCGACGTCGGCCGTGGACAGCCGGGCGCTCGTGAGTGCCTGGCTGATCACCCGCTGCTGGGCGGGGCCGTTCGGGGCGCTCAGGCCGTTGGAGGCGCCGTCCTGGTTCACGGCGGAGCCGCGTACCACGGCGAGGATCCGGTGGCCGTTGCGGCGGGCGTCGGACAGCCGCTCGACCAGCAGCCAGCCGACGCCCTCGGAGAACCCGGCACCGTCGGCGGAGGCGGCGAAGGACTTGCACCGGCCGTCCGGGGAGAGGGCCCGCTGCCGGCTCGACCCGACGTACAGGCCCGGGGTGGCCATCACGGTCACGCCGCCGGCCAGGGCCAGGTCACACTCCCCCGCCCGCAGCGCCTGCACCGCGAGGTGCAGGGCCACCAGGGACGAGGAGCAGGCCGTGTCGATCGACACGGCCGGCCCCTCCAGCCCGAGGGTGTACGACACGCGACCGGACGCGACGGCCGCCGCGCCCCCGGTCATCGAGTGTCCCTCGTCGCCGTCCGGCGACATCATCAGCAGTGTGGCGTAGTCCTGCCCGTTGGTGCCGACGAACACCCCGGTCCGGCTGCCGCGCAGGGAGGCCGGGTCGATGCCGGCGGCCTCGACCGCCTCCCAGGAGGTCTCCAGCAGCAGGCGCTGCTGGGGATCCATGGCGAGCGCCTCGCGGGGCGAGATGCCGAAGAAGGCGGCGTCGAAGTCCCCGGCGCCGTCGACGAACCCGCCCTCCCGGGCGTACGAGGTGCCCGGGTGGTCGGGGTCGGGGTGGTAGAGCCGCTCCAGGTTCCAGCCCCGGTCGTCGGGGAAGGGCGCCACGGCGTCCCGGCCGTCCCGCAGCAACTCCCACAGGTCGTCGGGGTTGCGCACCCCGCCGGGCAGGCGGCAGCTCATCGCCACGATCGCCACCGGCTCCAGTTCCTGGGACTGCACCTCACTGAGCCGGCGGCGGGTGTCGTGGAGATCAGCCATGACCCGCTTGAGGTAGTCGCGGAGCTTGTCTTCATTGGCCATCGGAGTGCCGCTTCCTGAGCAGGGACGAAGGGGAGCCGGAGCTGGGGTCAGGAGATGCCGAGGTCCTTGTCCACCATGGCGAACAGTTCGTCGTCGGTGGCGTCGTCGAGGTGCCGGCCGATGTCGCTGCCACCGCTCTCCTGGCCGAGCCGGGAGAGCATCGCCTGGAGGCGCACGGTGGCCCGCACCCGCGCCGCCTCGTCCCGCGCCACCACGTCGAGGCTGTCGGCGATCCGGTCGAGGTCGTCGAGCAGAGCGGTGGGGGTGACCACGTCGTCCTGGGCGACCTCGGCGAACAGGTACTCGGCCAGGGTCGTCGGCGTCGGGTAGTCGAACACCAGGGTGACGGGCAGGCCCACGCCGGTGGCCGTGCCGAGCCGGTTGCGCAGCTCGACCGCGGTGACGGAGTCGAAGCCCAGCTCCCGGAACGCCCGGTGCTCGTCCACCGACTCGGCGGACGGGTAGTTCAGCACCGCGGCGACCTGGCTGCGGACGATGGCGAGCAGCACGGCGAGCCGTTCGGCCGCGGGGAGCCCGGCGAGGTGATCCTGCAACGAGTCGGGGCTGCCGGCGGCCTCCAGGGTGGCGGTTCGCTCAGCCGTCTGCAGCCGGCGCACGTCCGGCAGGTCGCTGATCAGCGCACCGGGTCGGGTGGCGGTGAAGGCCACGGAGAACCGTTCCCAGGCGATGTCGGCGATGGTGAGGAACGCCTCACCGTGGTCCACGGCCTGGTGCAGGGCGGTGATCGCCGCCTCGGGGTCCATCTCCGGTACGCCGTGGCGGTGCAGCAGCTCACCGAACGGGCCCTCGGCCATGCCGCCGCCGGCCCAGGCGCCCCAGGCGACGGAGGTGCCGGGCAGCCCGAGGCCGCGTCGGTGCTGGGCGAGCGCGTCGAGGAACGCGTTGCTCGGCGCGTAGTTGCCGACGCCCGAGCTGGCCACGCTGCCGGCGAAGGAGGAGAACATGATGAAGGCGGACAGGTCCAGGTCCAGCGTCAGCTCGTGCAGGTTGTACGCGACGTCGACCTTGGCCTGGAGCACCCGTTCGATCTGCTCCAGCCGGATGTCGTTGATCATGGCGTCGTCGAGTACGGCGGATGCGTGCACGACCGTGGTGAGCGGGTGCTCCGCCGGGATCGCCTCGATCAGCGCGGCGAGCGCGTCCCGGTCCGAGGCGTCGCACTCGGCCACGGTGACCTGAACGCCCAGCCCGGTGATGTCGTCGACGAGTTGCTGCGCGCCGGGCGCGGCCATGCCCCGCCGGCTGACGACGACGATGTTCTGTGCGCCACAGCGGGCCAGCCACCGGGCGGCGTGCCCGCCCAACGCGCCGGTGCCGCCGGTGACCAGCGCCGTGCCGGACGGCTTCCACGGGTTGGCCGGCTGGCTGTCGCCGAGCGGGACCCGGGTGAGCCGGCGGGCCAGCAGGCCGCCGGGGCGTACCGCGATCTGGTCCTCCTCGCCGGCGGCGGTGAGGGCCGCGACGAGCAGGCCGGCGCAGTGCTCGTCCACGGCCTCGGGCAGGTCCACGAGGCCGCCCCAGCGCTGCGGGTGTTCGAGCGCGGCGACCCGACCGAAGCCCCAGACCAGCGACTGCACCGGGGAGCGCAGCAGGTCGGTCAGGCCGACCGAGGCCGCGCCGGAGGTGACGCTCCACATGGGCGCGCGCAGGCCGATGTCGCCGAGGGCCTGGAAGAGCGCGACGGTGGCCGCGAACCCGCCCGGCACGGACGGGTGCAGCGGGTGGGCCAGCTCGTCGAAGGCGAGCAGCGACACCACGCCGGCGACGTCGACCGTCCCGTCGCCCTGCCCGGGCACGGCGGCGAGCGCCTCCCGCACCAGCTTGGCGAGCAGGTCGCGGCCGGCGTCGGCGGTGGAGACCGGGACGGGAACCAGGGTCGCCCCCGCCTCCGCGAACGCCTCGACGCAGGCATCCTGCCACGGCTCCACGATGTCGCCGGTCGGCAGCACCACGATCCAGGTGCCCGCCATGCCCCGGTTGTGCACGCCGGTCAGCGGCTTCCAGGTGTCCTGGTAGCGCCAGCTGTCGATGTCGGACTGGCGGCGGCGCTTCCGCCGCCACGAGGTGAGCAGGGGCAGGGCGGGGCGCAGCGCGTCGAGGGCCTCGTCCGGGAGGGTGTCCTCCGTGGCGACGGTCTCGGCGAGCGCGGTCAGGTCCCCGCGTTCCACGGCCGCCCAGAAGCTGGCGTCGCCCGGGTCGGCCGCCCCCTGGAGCAGGCTCTCCAGGTCGGGGCCGCCGCTGCCGTCCAGCCACAACCGCTGGTGGTCGAACGCGTACGTGGGCAGCGCCGTCACGTCCGTCTCGGCGAGCACCGTCGTCAGGTCGACGGGCAGGCCGATCGCGTGCGCGGTGGCCAGGTTGGTCAGCAGCCGCGTCGGGTCGTCGTCGCCCCGACGCAGGCTGCCCAGCGTGTGCCCGGTGGTGCCGGTGTCGTCGAGGATCGCGGTGATCGGCATGGTCAGCACGGGGTGCGGGGAGATCTCCACGAACGTGCCGTGCCCGGCGCCGATCGCGACCCGCACGGCCGCGTCGAACTGGACCGTCTGCCGCAGGTTGTCGTACCAGTAGTCGGCGGTCATCGACGTCGGGTCCACCCAGTCGCCGGTCAACGTCGACACCAGACGGGTGTGACCCGGCTGCGGGGCGACGTCGGCCAGGTCGGCGCGCAACTGCTCGGCGACCTCCTGCACGGATGGCGAGTGCGACGCGTAGTCCACCGGAATCAGCCGCGCCCGCACACCGTCGGCCTGGCACGCCTCCACCAGGTCGGCCACCGGCTGCGGCGGCCCCGACACCACCACCGTCGACGGGCCGTTCACCGCCGCGACCCCGACGCCGGGGAAGCCGGCCAGCCGGGCGGCGACCGCCTCGGCGGACAGGTCCACCGACGCCATCGTCCCCGTCCCCCGCAGCACGGCGAGGGCCCGCGACCGCAACGCCACCGTCTTCGCCGCATCCTCCAGGGACAGGATCCCCGCGACACAGGCCGCACCGATCTCACCCTGCGAGTGACCGATCGCCACGTCCGGGACCACGCCGGCCGCGCGCCAGACGGCGGCCAGGGCCATGCCCACCGCCCACAGCACCGGCTGCACGACCTCGACCCGGTCCAGCCACGACTCGTCGTCCCCCGTGAGGACGGAGACGAGGTCCACGTCCAGGTACGGGGCCAGGGCCGCCTGGCACTCCGCGAGCCTGGCGTCGAACACCGGCGTGCGACCCACCAGACCGGCGGCCATCCGCGCCGACTGCGCCCCCTGACCCGGGAACACGAACACCGGACCGGCACCGGAACC